>NZ_JBSFET010000087.1:0-24981 GCF_053594575.1 Streptomyces sp. NPDC001880 | reverse complement strand
CGAAGACGACCATGGCCAGCTGGCCGAGGACCATGCCGGAGAAGCTGATGAGGGTCGGGTCGAAGGCGGCCCGCTCCATCACCGGGAGGTCGTCGTCGGCGCCGAGCACCCGCCTGCGGGCCGACGCCACGTCCACGGCCATCCGGTACGAGTCCTCCAGGCGGCCGAGCCTGCTGAGGTTGAAGGCGAGGTTGTGGCGGCAGCGCAGGGTGTCGGGGTGGTCGGGGCCCATCGAGCGCTCCCGGGAGGCGAGCACCTCCGCGTACACCTGGTGGGCCTCGAAGTGCCGGCCCAGCCGGCCCAGTACGTACGCCGCCTCCTGACGGGCGGCCAGGGTGTCCGGGTGGTCGGGGCCCAGGCTGCGCTCGCGGCCCCGGGCCACGCGGTCGAACTCCCGCAGGGCGTCCGAGGCACGCCCGGTGCGGCTGAGGGTGAAGCCGATCTCGTACCGGCTGGCGAGGGTGTCGGGGTGGTCGGGGCCGAGGGCGTGCTCGCGTTCGGCGGCGACCGCGCGGTGCACCTCGCCGGCCTCCTCCCAGTGGCCGAGCCGGCCCAGGTCGAGGCCCGCGCTGTGCCGGTTGGCGAGGACGGACAGCAGTTCCGGCGACGGGGTCGGGCGCTCGGCCGCGACCGGTGGCAGTTCGCCGGTGAGGCCGCGGCTGTCGGTGCCGGTGGTCCACTCGCCGGTGAGGCCGGCGGAGTGGTCGGGCGGGGCGAGCGCGGGGCGGGCGCCGGTCGCCTTGTGCCCGGCGGTCATACCGCGGGTCCAGGCCGGCAGCTGCTGCCCGGGAAGCAGGACGGGAGCGGGCGGGGCGAGCCGTACCCGCCCGGTGGGCGGCAGGTGCGGCTGCTCGCCGGTGCGGCCGACGGTGATCCGCCGGCGCAGGTCGCCCGCGTCGACGGGCCGCTCCTCGGGGGTCTTGGCCAGCAGTTCCAGTACGACGCGGTCGAAGAAGCCCGGGAGTTCGGCCCGGTGGGTGCGCAGCGGCCGGGGCTGGGTGTCGCGGTGTCCTACGAGGACGGCCCAGGCGTCGTCGAGGTCGAACGGCGGTGCTCCGGTGGCGATCTCGTACAGCACGCAGCCCAGGGAGTAGAGGTCGCTGCGATGGTCGACCTGGCCGCCACTGATCTGCTCGGGCGACATGTAGTGCGGGGTGCCCATGGCGATGCCGGTACCGGTGAGACGGGAGGTGAAGCCGATGTCGTGGCCGAGCCGGGCGATGCCGAAGTCGCAGATCTTCACCGTGCCGTCGGCCAGCCGCATGATGTTGGCGGGCTTGAGGTCGCGGTGGACGATGCCCTGCTGGTGGGTGTAGCCGAGGGCGTCGGCGACCTGTTCGGCGATGTCGACGATGTCGGGCACCGGCAGCGGATGCTGTTTGTTGTCCTCCAGGAGCTGGCTGAGGTTACGGCCGTCGAGGAGCTCCATGACCAGGTAGAGGACGCCCTCGTGCTCGCCGAAGTCGTGCACGACGGTGACGCCTCGGTGCTGGAGCGAGGCGGCGACGCGGGCCTCACGGCGGAAGCGTTCACGCAGGACACGGGTGAAGGACTGGTCCTGCTGGGGCCCCATCGGCTTGAGGCACTTGACGGCGACATGGCGGCCGAGCGACTCATCATGGGCGCGCCACACCTCGCCCATGCCTCCGCGCCCGATGAGATCGAGCATCCGGTACCGGCTCTGGATCAGCCTGGTGTCCGCCATCGCCTGCTGTCGCCCCCGTCGTTACGCCTGTTTCCTCGCCCTCCCCGGCCCGTCCAGTATGGCGGCCCGGCTGCACAGTTTGTACGGGGTGGGACGGCTGCCGGGGCCGAGCCGGGCCATCGCGTTCAGAATGTGACCGGGCGGGAGCTGCCAGCGGAGCCGGGCGGGGATGCAGCGAAGCACGGTTCCCGCGGTGCGCAGGCGGCGGTCGACGGTGGGTGCCGGGGCGCCGGGTCTGCCGTAGAGCTCATGGGCGTACGGGGGCAGTGACTGGTAGGCGAGTGCCGCGACGCGCCGCCACAGCAGTGCCCGCGCCGGTACGAGCAGTGGGTGGACGGGGGGACGGCGCAGGAAGTCGTCGACGTCCGCCGCCTCCGGGGACGCGGCGAGCCGGGGCCGCACCCGCTCGAAGTAGGCGGCGAGCTGTGCGGTGGTGGCCGGTACGTCCGCGGGGTCGAGGCCGACGAGGCGGGCGCTGTGGCGGTGCTCGTCGATGTAGCGGTCGGCCTGGACATCGGTGAGCGGAAAGCCGGAGCGGCGTTCGACCTGGAGGTAGGAGTCGACCTCCGCGCAGTGCACCCACAGCAGCAGTTCCGGCTCGTCGATGCCGTAGGTCTCCCCGGTCTCCGGGTCGGTGGCCCTGATGAGCCGGTGGATCCTGCGGACCCGGGCACCGGCCTTCTCCGCGGCCTCGGTGGTGCCGTAGGTGATCGTTCCGACGAAGCCGGCGGTACGCATCAGCCGCCCCCAGGCATCCTTGCGGAAGTCGGAGTTCTGCATCACGCCCCGTACGGCGCGCGGGTGCAGCGCCTGGAGGTACAGCGCCCGCACTCCCGCGACCCACATCATCGGGTCGCCGTGCATCTGCCAGGTGACGGATTCGGGCCCGAAGAGCCCGGGGTCGGCGTCCGCCATGCTGTTCGTACCTCCCGCTCGGCGGCGTACGTACGCGAAGGATACGCGCGGGCGCCGATACCTCCCATGGTGCGTCCGGGGGATGCCCGGACGGGCCATTGCGGTGTACACGGGTTCCTTCCGGGTGACCTCCGTGGTCGATTCAGGCGGATTGCTCCCTTCGAGGAACTCCACGGGGAGCTGCGGCGGTTGCGGTCGGCCGCCGAAGCCGCTGCCGGGGCCGTGCAAGCCCGTACGGCCGTGGCCGGTCCCCCGTCCGGCGCCCCGATCCCTATGCCGGTCAGCGACGAGCTCCGCTTGCGCGGAGCAGTAGCGGGAGTACCGGGGCCCGGTCGACGAGCACGTCATCCGCGCGCCCCATCCGCCCGTGCAGCCCGTCGCGCGCCGCTCGCAAGCACGCCGCCCGCAGCAGCCCGGCGGGCAGCCCGGGCACGAGAAGCGTGGACCCGCGCACGGGACGCCTGTCATCGGCCGTCCGGCTGCGCCGGCCCCGTGCAGCCGCCGGATCAGGCGTGGGGGACGACGGCGACGGGGCAGCGGGCGTGATGAATGGCGGCCTGCGCGACGGAGCCCAGGTGCGGCGCCGGGGCAGGACGGTGCTTGCGCCGGCCGACGACCAGCAGCCCGGCGCCACGGGCGGCGCTCACGACAGCCTTGGCAGGGCTTTCGAGGACGATGCCGTCGTCCACCTCCATGTGCGGGAACTTGTCCCGCCAGGGGCGGAGGATCTGATCGAGCTTCTTCCGCGCGTCCTGGGCGATTTCATCCGTCACGTCGTGATCCACCCCCCAGGGTGTGTAGGCGGCGACCGGCAGGCTCTGGCCGTGGACGACCCGAAGGGGCACGCCTCGCGCCGCGGCGCTGGTGAAGGCGAATTCGAGGAGGTGGTCGCCGGGTCCGTGCAGTTTCAGTGCCACGACGACGCCGCCTTCCGCAGCCGGTGCCGGGTGCGGTCCCGGCCCGCCGGTCCCCGCGCGTACCAGCACCACCGGCCTGTCGGCCCGCGCCACGACGGGCATGCTGATGTCCCCGAGGAAGTAGCTCTCCACGGGCACGAGTCCGCGCGAGCCGAGCACGGTCATCTCGGACTCCGACGCGGCATGCAGCAGCGCGTGCTGGGCGTCGTCGGCGATCAGGCTGCCGATGATGGTGAGCCCCGGGTGGCGCTTCTGGAGCTCCGCCTGCGTCTTGTGCACGATCCGCCGCGCCCAGTAGTTCTGGTCCATCTCCGCCGGGACGTGCGTCGGTTCCGGCACCAGGAGCGGCCACGCGTGCAGCAGTCGCAGCGTGAGTCTGCGCCGCTCGGCTTCGTCGGCGGCCCAACGGGCGGCGGCAAGGCTCTCGGGTGAGCCGTCGAGGCCCACGGTGACGACTGGCTCCATGGCGACTGTCTCCGTCTCGTAGGTCTCGAAAGGCCTTGTGAAGGCCGGAACGAAGGCGAGCGGGTCCGCCCGCCCGGCTTCTCCTCATTCGAGGAGTACCGCAAATATCCTGGTGTCGCATGCCGGCCCCGGATGCGGCGGGACTCGCGGGATGGTTGAATCCCCCACGGTCTCCCGGATGTCCTACGTGCCGGTGCGGGACGTCCGGACGTCGTCGGTGCGGTAGGTGACATGCTGAGCGACGGAGACCACACCGTCGACGCTCCGGCACAGCCTTTCGATGATGGGGATCAGGCTCTTGAACTCGACGGATCCGCCGAGGACGACCTGCCCCTGGCGTACGTCGACCGTCACCTCCGAGGGAGCCAGCCCCATCGTCCGCCGAAGTACGTCCCGGTCGATCTCCTCGTGGATGGCGTCGTCACGGCGCAGGAAGACTCGCAGCAGGTCACCGCGGCTGACGATGCCCAGCAACTTGTCCGTCTCGTCCACGACGGGCAGCCGTTTGACGCTCTGCACCTCCATGAGACGGGCAGCCTCGACCACGGTCCACTCCGGACGCGCACACACCGCGGGAGCCGACATCAGCTCTTCGGCCCTGGCCCCTTCGGCCTTGGCCCGCTCCCACGCCTCAAGATGCGGTAGCGGAGTACGACCAGTCGGGTCGGCGACATCGGCGGACTTGCGCAGGAGGTCGGCCTCGGACACGACGCCCATGGGACGGTCGAGTTCATCCACCACGGGTACCGCTGTGACGTCGTGTTCCGCGAGCAGTTCGACGATCTCCTTGAACGGCAGGTCGCACCGTGCCCGGACGACGTCCCGGGTCATGAGCTCTGCAACGGTTCGGTGATGCATGTGACTCGCCTTCCAGGGAGCACCGGTCAGAAGTGGTCATATGTCGAGCGGACCAGGAACCGGACGCCCACGGTTGTGCCGACCGGGCTCGTCTTCGGGGCCGGTGGGCCCCTGAGAACGGCCCACTCGGCCCCATGACGTTGTGATTCCTCCTCACACGGCAGCACGGCGGCGGTCGAAACGGACGGAGGTGCCCTCCTTATCCGGCCAGGACGCAACCGGCAGAACGGCATCGGCCCGCCGGACTGTCCCCGACAGGAACAACTCGTGGCAGACGACGAGCCGGCAGGCGCTCAGGACCTCGGTCACTCGGTTCGCACCGGAACCGGTGGCGCAGACATCCTCGACGATGACCCTGAGCGCCCGCAGCTCCCGGACGGAGTACCGGATCTGCACGACGGATCCTGTTCGGCGCTGACGCTTGACTTCGGGCATGGTCTTCTCCGTAACGTCGACCCATGTCGGACCAGAAGAACCCGGGCGCTCCCGGAAAGCTGCCACGCTCGCTGTACGAACGGGAGCTGTACCGGCTCCAGACCGAGCTCGTGAAGCTCCAGGAGTGGGTGCGCGCCGAAGGAGCACGGCTCGTCGTGGTGTTCGAGGGTCGTGACGCGGCGGGCAAGGGCAGCACGATCAAGCGCGTCACCGAGCATCTCAACCCCCGGGTGGCGCGTATCGTCGCCCTGCCGCGGCCCACCGAGCGCGAGCGCGGCCAGTGGTACTTCCAGCGCTACGTCGAGCACCTTCCGGCCGCGGGGGAAATGGTCCTGCTGGACCGGAGCTGGTACAACCGCGCCGGTGTCGAGCGCGTCATGGGTTTCTGCACCATGGAGGAACACCAGCGGTTCCTCCGCCAGTGCCCGATCTTCGAACGGATGCTGGTGGAGGACGGCATCCTGTTGCGCAAGTACTGGTTCTCGGTCAGTGACGCGGTACAGGAGGAGCGGTTCCGGCGCAGGCTGCAGGATCCCACCCGCCGGTGGAAGCTCTCGCCGATGGACCTGGAGTCGATCACCCGCTGGGAGGCCTATTCGCGGGCGAAGGACGAGATGTTCGTCCACACCGACATCTCGGAGGCCCCGTGGTACGTGGTCGAGAGCGACGACAAGCGCAGGGCCCGGCTGAACATGATCTCCCACCTGCTGTCGACCGTGCCGTACGAGACGGTCGAACCGCCGGTGCTCGAACTGCCCCCGCGGCCTCTGGCCACGGGATACCAGCGACCGCCGAGAGACCTTCAGACATATGTTCCCGACCATGCGTCGCGGCTCGGGAAGTGAGGTGAGGCGGTCACACGTTCAGACCGCGAGAGGCAGGACGGCCACCGGACAGTCGGCGTGGTGAAGCAGCGCATGGGCAACTCGGCCGAGTTGGAGTCCGAGGCGGATCCGGCGGCGATGCGCTCCGACGACGACCATGTCTGCAGCGGCCGAGCGATGCACCAGTACCTTTGCTGCCGTTCCCTCGACCGCCGCCGAGGGCAGCCGGACCGTCGGGTCCTCACGCACGGTCTCCGCCATCGCTTCGTCGATCAGGGTCGCCGCACGTTCCTTGTGGTACAGACGCTCACCGGCAGTACGCCGGGGGGCGGCACGGTTGTGCGCGGGACAGCGCCAGGCACGTACGGCCTCCAGTGTTCTCACGGTGGCACCGGAGCGGGTCCGCCGTGAGGGACGATTCGGCCCGGACGGGGAACGTTCGGCCCTCCTCGTGGTCCGGCTGGACCGCATGCACGACGTGCTTTCGGCACGGCACGACGGGGCGGATGTGCTCGTCGCCGCCCCGGCGTCCGGTTGGCCCGCGATGCGTGGAAGGCGATAGTGGAGGGACCGGGCGGGCCTGCGGCATGGGCCGGACGGCCCCTGTCCGTGAACCGGCTGCCCGGCGATGCTGACACCGGGGACCACAGAGGAGGCCACCGATGAGCGGTTCCCCGACTCGTATCACCGCGGCCCTGCCCGCCCAGCACCGTGCCCGTCTGATGGGGATCGGGCGGGAGGTGAATTTCGCCCAGGGGGCCCGTCTCTTCCGGGAAGGGGACCACGCGGACCACTTCTGGATCCTGCGTTCGGGCACCGTCACGCTCGACATCCGCGTACCGGGCAGCGCCCCGGTGGTCATAGACAGTCTCGGACCCGGCGAACTGGTCGGCTGGGCCTGGCTGTTCAAGCCCTACATCTGGCACCTCGGGGCGGAGGCGATGACGCCTGTCCGTACCCATGAGTTCGACGCGGAGACCGTACTCATGACGATGGACGCGGATCCCGCCTTCGGTTCGGCCGTCGGCCACTGGGTCGGGCAGGTCCTCGCCGACCGATTGCAGGCCACCCGGATCCGTCTGCTCGATCTCTACGCCCCTCATGGCAGCGGCGGGTCCGTGTGAGTACCCCGTCCGTTCACCACCTGCCAGTCACGCCGGAGGAGCACCTCATGGCTGCATCCCCGTACACCGTCAGTGACGTCATGACCCACGCGGCCGTGGCCATCGGCCGCGAGGCCTCGTACAAGGAGATCGTCGCGCTGATGCATCGATGGCGGGTCAGCGCCGTGCCGGTCCTCGAAGGCGAGGGCCGCGTGGTCGGGGTCGTCTCCGAGGCGGACCTGCTGCCGAAGGAGGAGTTCCGACAGGACGAACCGAAGTTGCCCGGCCAGTTGGAGGAGGCGTCGAAGGCCGACGCCGTGCTGGCCGAGGAGCTGATGTCGAGTCCGGCCGTCACCGTCCACCCCGACGCCACGCTCGCCGAGGCCGCCCGCATCATGGCGCGCAAGCGCGTGAAACGACTGCCCGTCGTGAACGATCTCGGCATGCTGGAGGGCGTCGTGAGCCGCAGCGACCTCTTGAAGGTGTTTCTGCGCCCGGACGATGAGATCGACGAGGAGATCCGATCCGCTGTGGTCGCCGGACTGTTCCCTCCGGACCAGGTGGATTTCACCGTGCTGGACGGTGTCGTCACCGTTCGAGGACCGCTCCGGGACCGTTCTCTGGTGCCCCTTCTGGCTCGGGCCATTCGCGCGGTCGAAGGAGTAGTGGACGTTCGCATGGAACCTGTCTGAGGTCTCCCCGGGAGCACTCCGTCCACGACGGATCCCAACGCCGCCTTCGGGGACGCACTGCCGTCGATTCCCGAGGTGCCCGGACGCCCGAGCCTGGTCCGCCCGGTCCCTGCCACGCCCCGTTCGGCCCTCCTGCCCTCGTGCGGCCCGAAGGATCGTGGTCGGTGAACAGCCTCCGGCATCGCGTCCGGATGAATCTCTGCGAGACGGCAGGAGGTGCCGCCATGAAGCACATCAAAGTGGGAGACCTGATGACCGACGATGTCGTCTCGGTCGTCTCGCTCACCTCCTTCAAGGAAGTCGCGAAGCTGCTCGCCCAGCACGACATCAGTGGACTGCCTGTGCTCGACGACGAGGACCGGGTGGTCGGTGTCGTCTCCGAGAGCGATCTGCTCCGCAGGCAGGCGGCGGGGCATCCTGGTGCCGGTGCCACGGCCCCGTCCGGAGCCGAGTTCACCGCTGCCGAGATCATGTCGAAGCCGGCGGTGACCGTCCACGCGGAGGAAAGCGCGCCGGAGGCCGCCCGGCTGATGACGCGCAGTGGCGTGGAGAGGCTTCCGGTCGTGGACGACGAGGACAGGCTTGTCGGCATCGTCACTCGCCGGGACCTGCTGCGTCTCTTCCTTCGCCCCGACGCGGAGATCCGACGACGCGTCATCCAGGACGTGCTGGTGAGCACCATGGGACTCGGGCCCGACGCGGTCGACGTCCACGTCGTGGACGGCGTCGTCACCCTGGAAGGCCGGCTGGAGAGCCGTAGCCAGATCGCGATTCTGGCCTACCTCGCCGAACAGCTCGACGGGGTGGTCGCGGTCGTGAGTCATGCGACCGCCCCCGTGGACGGTCCCGCACCCGCCTTCCTCCAGGAGGTCTCCCATGGTCCGTCCGACGAGCAGTGAGGCCGCGCCGCTGCCATCGCCGCCTGTCACGGCACGCCCCTGCACGAAAGGGAATCGGATCATGATGCATCGCACTGTCGCAGAGATCATGACCCGGGACGTGGCCACGGCCTGCCCCGAAGCATCGCTCGGGACGGTCGCCTGGAACCTTGCCTGCAACGATGTCTCGGCCCTGCCCGTCGTGGACACCCGCCACCATCCCATCGGCATCGTCTCGGAGGCCGACCTGCTCCGCAGGCCCCGGCGGGCGTCGCCGCAGGGTCGACGGGGCCAGGAGCTGGGCCGAGTGGGCCGTGCCGAAGAGAGATCGATCGGCCCATGGCCTCAGCCGGGCCGGAACCTTCTTTCTGCAACAGCGGACCCGGGCACGGGGCGCTGCGGGACGAGGGTGTGGCTGCCCGACCGAAACGAGGCTCAATCCGGGACGAGGACGGCGGCGCCGCTGACCCGGTCGGCCGCCAGATCCCGCAAAGCCTGGTCGGCGCGGCTCAGCGGGTACGGGCTGACGGTGACCCGCATGCCGATCCTTGCGGCCGTGTCCAGGAAGTCGCGGCCGTCCTGCCGGGTATTGGACGTGACGCTGCGCAGATTGCGTTCCTCGAAGAGGTGACGCCGGTAATTGAGCACGGGGATGTCGGTGAGATGGATGCCCGCGACGGCGAGCGTTCCCGAACGGTCCAGTGCCTCCAGTGCCACGGGCACCAGATCACCGACCGGTGCGAACAGGATCGCCGAATCCAGTGGTTCGGGCGGGCGGTCGTACGCGCCGCCCACGGAGGAGGCCCCCAGGCCGAGGGCGAGTTCACGGGCCCGTGCCGAGCGGGTCAGCACGTGCACGGTCGCTCCTTCGGCCAGGGCGACCTGCGCCGCCAGATGGGCCGACGCCCCGAAGCCGTAGACTCCGAGCCGCCCGTTGGGCGGCAGGGCGCTACGACGCAGAGCCCGATAGCCGATGATCCCGGCACACAGCAGCGGCGCCAGCTCTGCGGCGTCCTGGTCGTCCGGAAGCCGGTAGACGTAGTCGGCCGGCACGAGGGCGATATCGGCGAAACCGCCGTCCGCGTCCCAGCCGGTGTAGAGAGAGGCCGGGCAGAGGTTCTCACTACCGGCCCGGCAGTACCGGCAGTGGCCGCAGGTGCTGCGCAGCCATGCCCCACCGGCCCGGTCACCGACCCGGAACCCGGTGACGGACTCGCCGACGGCGGCCACCCGGCCGACGATCTCATGGCCGGGGACGGTCGATTCCCGGTGCGGGCGCAGGTCGCCCTCGGCGAGGTGCAGGTCGGTGCGGCACACACCGCACGCCTCCACCGTGAGCAGCAGTTCACCGGGTCCCGGCGAAGGTATCGCTCGTCGCACACGCACCAGCGGGCCGTCCCCGATCGGACCAGGGCTCCCTACAGCCCACCCGGTCAGCGTTTCCGAAGCCGGCACGCGCACCATGCTCCCAGCCTGGCGCCGGCCGACAGGTCCGGCAAACGCTCACCGCGGATCGGAGAGCCGCAGCCGCACACCGCCCGTCCGGTAACGTCCCCCGGTCGCTCGGGCACGTGACGAGGCCCGCCCCTGCGGTCGGCGCGCCCTCGGCCGGCAGCCGTGATGCCATGGTGAGGACTCCCTGACGAAGGGATCCGTCATGAGCGGCACACCGCCCCTGGCAGCCTTCCTGCGCACACTGCGGGCCGTGGTCTTCGACACCGACGGCGTGGTCATCGATTCCGCCCGGGTCCATGCCACGGCCTGGCAGGGTGCATTCGACGCCTGCCTCTCGGCCGCGGGCGGGCAGCGTCCGTTCGATCCGGTTGACGACTATCTCCGCCATGTCGACGGCCGGTCACGGCTGGACGGGGCCACCGGCTTCCTGGCCTCCCGGGGGCTGTACCTGCCGCTCGGCAATCCCGACGACGCGCCGGGCACCGCCACGGTGTGGGCCGTCGCGGCCCGCAAGGAAGAACTGTTCACCGCGAGCGTGCGTGCGCACGGTGTCACGGCCTGGCCCGGCACCGTCCGCCTGTTGCACACGCTGAGGCATGAACGGATACCCTGCGCCGCTGTTTCGGCGTCCCGCCACGCGACCGAGCTGATGACCGTGGCAGGCGTGATCCGCCTCTTCCGGAGCGTGGTGGACGGCAATGAAGCGCATCGGCTGGGTCTTCCGGGCAAACCGGACCCGGCGCTCTTCCTGGAGGCGGCCCGGCGGCTGGGCGTTCCGGCTCGGGACGCGGCTGTGCTGGAGGACGCGCTGGCCGGGGTCGAGGCCGGCCGGAGGGGCGGATTCGGTCTGGTGGTGGGAGTGGACCGTACGGCCGGAGGCAGAAATTCGGCCGGACTGCGCCACCACGGCGCCGATGTGGTCGTGGCCGACCCCGGCGAGCTGCTGATCCCCGTGACGGGCTGAGAACCGCGGCCCGTTCCCGATCGCGCGAAGGCGATGGGCCGGTCACCCGATCCGGCCGAACCGGCAGACCGCGTCGGCCCGGCAAGGAGTCAGGGCACGGGCAGGCGGAACCAGTGCTGCTCCCCCGCGGCCACGGTCACCAGCCGCTCGCCGGGCAGGCACACGGTCAGCGGGGCAGCCAGTCGCGAGCGGGGCACGAGAATCCCCAGTCGGCCCGGCAGCAGCCGAACACGGATGCCTCTGTGCCCGCGGTAACACAACGTGAACGTGCAGCGCGGCACCTCCCTGAGCGGAATGGGATCGACACGGAGCCCGTCCGGGCCTGCCTCCAGCCCTGCGACGCCCCGTTCGGCGAGATCGAGGGTGCCGGCCATGGCACCGAGATGGATGCCTTCGCCGGTGGTGCCGCCCTGAACATCCGCCACATCGCTGACCAGGGCTTCCTCCCAGTACCGCCAGGCGTCCGGGCCTCGCTCCCGCGCGAGCACCCAGCCGTGCACCAGGCTGCTGAGGGTCGAACCATGACTGGTGCGATCCAGGTAGTAGGCGACCGTCGCACGCCACGTTTCGTCATCGAGCCGGTATCCGAGACGGTCGAACAGTGTCCGCAGCTCGACCGGACGGAAGAGATAGCCGAGCATGAGTGCGTCGGCCTGCTTGGACGCCTGATAGCGATTGACCGTGTCCCCCTCGGACTCCAGGATCCGGTCGAGCCGACGGATGTCGCAGTAACGGGAGCGGTAGGCGTCCCAGTCCAGTTCGGCCAGCTCGCCGTAGCCCTCGAACTGGCTGATGACACCTCCGTGGAACGGCACGTACAGCCGACGGGAGATGTCCTCCCAGAGGCTCAGCGTCCCGTCGTCCAGGCCGAGTCGCTCGGCCAGCTCCCGTCGGCGGGCCTCGGGCAGCGCGCCGAACACCTCGAGTGCGCGTGCGAGGACCCAGGCCGCGGTCACATTGGTGTACGCGTTGTCGTCGATCCCGGGAGCAGCGGCCCCGGGATAAGCGTCGTGGTACTCGTCCGGGCCCACCACACCGCGGATGCGGTAGCGCTCGCGATCGGCGTCGTAGGTGGCTGCGGCACCCCAGTAGCCGGCGATGTCGAGCAGCAGTTCCGCCCCCGGCCCTTGGACGAATCCGGTGTCGCCGGTGCTCTGACCGTACCGCCACACGTTCCAGGCGATGGCCGATCCGACATGGCGCTGCAAGCGCGAGTGGTCGGGAAGCCAGCGGCCGGAGCGGGGGTTGAGATGCAGTGTCTGCGCCTCCTCGGCTCCCGAACTGCCGCTCTGCCAGGGGAACATCGCTCCTCGCAGGCCCGCCCGGCGAGCCGCGTCACGGGCCGCGGGCAGGCGACGGTGCCGGTACATGAGAAGGCCCCGTGCCACTTCCGGGAAGTGCAGCGTGACACAGGGCAGTACGAACAGCTCGTCCCAGAAGACATGTCCCCGGTACGCCTCGCCGTGCAGTCCCCTGGCGGGCACTCCGACGTCCAGCTCGGCCGTGTGCGGGGACAGTGTCTGGAGGAGGTGGAAGAGGTGGAGCCGAAGGATGTGCCCCGCTTCGCCAGGTGCCTTCAATTCGCCCTGGCTCCACAGGCGTTCCCAGGCCGCACGATGAGAGGCCAGCAGCGCCTCGAACGGCGCCGAGTGCGACGCGTGCTCGACAGCAAGCGGCAGAGGATCGCCCGAGGGGCGGTCCAGCGATGTGTACAGCGCGGCGCACTTCACGACGACGGCGGAATGGCCGCGGGAGACCGGCAGCCTGTATCTCTGGACCGTTCCGGTCCCGCTGCAGCTCGATCCCACCGCCACGAGGGGCCGCGACGACGTACGCACGGCGACTGCGATCCGGATCCGGGACGAACGAGTCCGGCAGGACAGCCAGGCCACACCGTCCGCTTCGGCCCCGGCGCGGTGGCCGGTGAGATGGCCTCCGTCCAGCCCGCGGTAGCGCTCGACACCGGCGTTGGTGACGTCGCCGTCGACGACGGACTCGACCTCGACGGCCCCGCTCCAGCCATACCCGTGGAAGGTCGTTCTCTGAGCGGCGAGATACGGGTCGCCCATGTGAACGAGTCTGGTGTGGGTGACGCCGAGCCGGCGCCCGTGGCCGTCCTGGAAGAACAGACGACGGGTGAGAACGCCGCCTCGCAGATCGAGCGAGACCGTGTGACGCCGCAGACTCGGGTCATCGGTGGTGAGCCAGTCCCCCGCCGGTCCGTCGTCCGGCAGGCAGCGGTAGCGCAGGCGCGTCCAGTCGGGCAGGTTGACCATGTCCTCGTTGCCGACCCGTTCGCCCGCGACCTGCGAGAAGAGCCGGTCGTAGCACCCGGCCGCGTAGGTGCCGGGATAGTGGACCGCGTCAGCGGACGACTCGGGCGCGGCGCCCCTGGTGGCGAATCTGCCGTTGCCGAGCGTGCACAGGGCTTCGATCGTCCGCTCCGCCTTGGGGTCGTAGCCGTTGAAGTCCCAGGTGGACGCTGTGCTCATGGCTGAGCCGGAGCGATGATCTCGTTGTGCTGAGGTCCTCCCAGCACCACTTTGAGCGCACCGGTGTCCGCGGCACGGGAGAACACGTCATACGCCTCTTCCATCTGCCCGAGCTCGAAGCGGTGGGTTATCAGTGATGACGACGGCAGTCGCCCGGCGGCGAGCATGCCCAGCAGCACGGGCGTGGAGTACGTGTCGACCAGCCCCGTCGTGATGGTGATGTCCCTGCTCCACAGATCTTCGTCGATGGTGTGGCCGAGCACCCAGCCGCCACCACCGCGGCACTGCCCGTAGCGGCCCTCACGGCAGAACCGGCACCGGCCGCACGCGGATATGCACGAGATCAGGACACGGTCACCGGGCCGGACCGTACGAACGTCGGCCCCGGCCTCGACCACCGTACCGACGGCCTCGTGCCCCAGCGCCCGGCCGGGTGTCACCTCGGGCACATCGCCCTTGATGATGTGCAGGTCGGTCCCGCAGATGGTGACGGCATCGACGCGGATCACCGCGTCGTCGGCGTCCTTGACCACGGGGTCCGGAACCTCCTGCCAGGCAATCCGTCCCGCGCCCTGGAAAACGAGTGCCTTCACGATGCCGCCCCTCTTCCTGCTGTCCCCCGTGAGGTTCTCCCTCAGGCTGCCCCGGTACGGGCCCGCTCCACATGGGCCGGTCGGTCCCAGCCGGGACCTTTCGGGCCCTCTCCCGCCCCGGCCACTGGGATGTGAGGGTGATGACGCTGCCACCCACCGAGGACGAGGCCGGCGATGTCCGAGGCAGAACCGCACCTGGCCGCGCCCGGAACGAGACCCGCGCTGCTGCGCTTCCTGGGCGGCGCCCGGACCGTCACCGGCGGCAAATTCCTCATCGAGAGCGATCACACACCCGGATCCTCCCTCGAGTGCGGCCGCACCGGACGCTTCGAACACGCGCTGACCGAGCCCGCGGTGATCAGGTGTGGGGTACGAGGACGACCGGGCATTTCGCGTGGTGCAGCACAGCGTGCGTCACGCGGCCGAGCGGAGAGCCGATGGGGTGGAAACGCCGACGGGATCCGATGACGATCATGTCGGCACCGGTGGTCGCTGCCACCAGCGCCTCGGAGACGGACCCGGTCCGGACGGCATGCTCGGTCACCTCGAGATCCGGGAATTCCATGCGCACGGGCGCGACGAGCCGGGCGGTCTCGGTCGCCCGGTCCGCGGCGAGCCGGTCCACACCGTCGAGCATCGTCACCACGCTGCCGACGTCCTCGAGGAAGACCCACGCGTTGAGCACCCGCAGCGTGACACCTTCCCGCGCGGCCAGATCGGCGGCGACGCGCAGCGCTTCCCCGTCATGCTCGTCCCGTACCGCGGCCAGCACGACACCGGTCGGTTCACGGTCCTCACCGCTCGGCACGACGACGACCGGAACGGGGGAGCGCGCGGCCACCCGGAGCGAGTCCGAACCGACGAGCAGGGATGCGAATCCCCCGCGCCCGCGGGAGCCGACGACGATCGTGGCGTCGGGCCCTGCTTCGCCGAGCAGGCAGGCCGTTGTCTCGTCCCCGCACAGGGCCGTCGTCACGGGGACGGCGGGAGCGAGTCGTCGTGCGAGTGCGGCGGCCCCTTCCAGCACGCCTTCCGCGAAGCCGTCGATCTGCTGGATGTCCTCCGGGGAGAGGTACAGACTGCCGTGGCTCGTCCCGGTCGCGTACACAATCCGCAGCGGCCGACTGCGGGCCGCCGCCTCACCGACGGCCCACCGCACGGCCCACGTCGCGTGGTCGGAACCGTCGGTGCCGACCACAACCGGTCCGGTCACGCTTGGTCGAGTGCTGCCCATGGTCTCTCCTCGAAGTGAGGCGCTTCCTCCGTCATGATCCGGCCTCGTCGCCCCGGCGCGCAGCGCGAAGCCCTCGGGCAAGGGCTGAGCGGGTCACGGAGCCGGGCCGGTCGGCCCAAGCGCCATGCGTCCCGTACAGCACACGATGGAGACGGCAGGAGCACGCAGCACAGCCGAGCGCCTCGCCGGGAGCACGCATATCGTTCAGAACGGGCATGCGGGTACTTCCTGCCACAGGAACGGAGGTTCCATGTCAACGGCCAGAAGTCTGCTCGACGCGATCCCGCCCGGGAGCCGGGCCCAATTGCTCGACAAGGCGTCCTGCGAAGTGCCGCTGGTACTCGGCGCACGGCTTTTCGAGGAAGGCAGGAGGGCCGATCGCTTCTGGGTCATCCGTTCGGGGCAGGTCGAGGTCGACCTCCACGTGCCCGGCCGCCGTGCGGCGGTCGTCGAGACGCTGGGACGCGACGAGCTGCTGGGCTGGTCCTGGCTCTTTCCCCCGCATGTGTGGCACCTGGGTGCGCGGGTGATCCTGGCGGGGCAGGCCGTGGAGTTCGATGCCGCCGCCGTCCGCTCGCTGTGCGAGGCCGATGCGGTGCTGGGCCGCGCGGTGTACAGGTTCGTCGCCGAGACGATCGCGGAGCGCCTGTACGGAACTCGGACGCGGCTGCTGCAGCTGTACGGTCCCCTCGCCGAGGCGCCCGATATCTGAGCGGTTCGGAGAACGGGGGCGGGACTGCGCAACCCCTGAAGGCGAGGAGGGCCACAATGAGCAACGACACGGGGTTCTCGGCGCAGAAGCCGATCCGCGTGTTCCTGCTGGACGACCACGAGGTGGTCAGGCGCGGCGTGCAGGATCTGCTCGACGCGGAACCCGACATCGAAGTCGTCGGCGACGCCGGCACAGCCGACCACGCACTGGCACGCGGCCCGGCTCTCCGCCCCGACGTCGCCATTCTCGACGTGCGGCTGCCGGACGGCGACGGGATCACGGTCTGCCGTGAGCTGCGCTCACGGATGCCCGGACTGGCCTGCCTGATGCTCACCTCGTTCGACGACGACGAAGCACTGCTCGACTCGATCATGGCCGGTGCGGCCGGCTACGTACTGAAGGAGATCAAGGGCTCGGATCTCGTCACCGCCGTCCGCACCCTGGCCTCCGGGCGCTCGACCCTCGACCCGTCGACGACGGCACGGCTGATGAACAGCCTGCGCGAGGAGCAGTCCGGTTCCGGCTCCGAGGAGGACGGCGCGCTGGCGGGGCTTTCCCCGAGGGAGAAGGACGTCCTCGCACTGATCGGCGAAGGGCTCACCAACAGCCAGATCGGCAAGCGCCTCTACCTGTCGGAGAAGACGGTCAAGAACCACATCTCCCGTCTGCTGGCCAAGCTCGGTGTCGAACGCCGTATCCAGGCTGCGGTAATCGCCGCACACGCCGCGGAAGCCTCCCCGCCCGGTGCCGAGCACCATCAGATCTGACCGTACGGCTCCCCGGAGCACCCTGTGCGGCATCAGGAGAGCCGCAGCGGCACCCGCCAGCTCAGCCTGGTTCCGCCCTGCGCGGACTTCCCCACGTTCATCTCGCCGCCGAGTTTCTCGGCGCGCCGTGCGAGGTTGTCGAGCCCGCTCCGGGAACCGACATGCCTGGGCATGCCCACACCGTTGTCGGAAACGATCAGTCTCACCGCTCCCTCTCCCACCACCAGCGAGATGTCCACCGCAGTCGCCCGTGCATGGCGGGCGACGTTGCTCAGTGCCTCGCCGAGCGCCGCGATCACCTGCTCGGCGGTCTCGGTGGGCACATCCGTGTCGATCAGCCCTCCCATGCGCAGCGACGGCTGAAAGCCCAGGGTCCGGGCGGCCCGCTCGACCGTGGCCGCCGTCCGGGCGCGCAGCCCCTGGCCGGCCCGGCCCGGACCACTGGCACGAAGCCCGAAGATGGTGGACCGGATGATCTTGATGGTCTCGTCCAGATCGTCCACCGCGCGCAGCAGCCGCTCGCTCGCCTGCGGCTGTTCCACGAGCCGCACCACGCTCTGCAGGGTCATCCCGGTGGCGAACAGCCGTTGGATGGCCAGGTCGTGAAGATCCCGGGCGATGCGGTCGCGTTCCTCCAGCAGGGCGATCTGTTCGGCGGACTCGCGCCGCTCGGTGAGCTCCAACGCGAGAGCCGCCTGCCCGGCGAACAGCAGCAGTGGCGCGGTCTCCGCATCGGTGAACGCGGGACGCCCCCGAACCCGGGCCAGCAGCAGCACCCCACGGGTCCGCTCCCCCGTGACCATCGGAACCGCGACAGCGGGACCGAGCCCCCTCCACCTCGGCGGGCCCTCGGTGATCCTCGGATCGTGTTCGACGTCGAAGCTGGTGATCGGCTCCCCCGCATCCAGGGCCGCACCGGCGAACGATCCCGCCCGCGGCAGAACCAGACCGCGATGTGTCCCGGCGTCCAGCCCGGACGCCTGTGCCACCCGGAGGCGATTGTCTCCCGCGGGGAGTGCCAGCACACCGAGATTTGCGGCGAGGATGTGCGAGGAGTGATCAACGATCATCCGCAGGACGCGCGCCTCGTCCACCCCGCTCAGCAGAGCCGCGACGATCTCGCTGTTGGCTTCCTGCCAGCGCTGACGGTCGCGCGTCTCCACGTACAGACGGGCGTTCTCGATGGCCACTCCCGCCGCCACCGCAAGCGTCGACAGCACGGTCTCGTCCTCGGTGTCGAAGACCCGGCCGCCCCGCTTCTCCGTCAGGTACAGGTTGCCGAACACCTTGTCGCGAACCCGGATGGGCACTCCCAGGAACGAGTGCATCGCGGGATGGTTCGGCGGAAACCCGTAGGAGGACGGATGCTCGGAGAGTTCCACCAGCCGCAGCGGCTCGGGGTGCCGGATCAGCTCGCCGAGAATGCCGTGCCCCTCCGGCAGGGGGCCGATGGCCTCGCGCTGCTCCGCCGTGACGCCCACCGGCAGGAACTGTGCGAGCCGGGTTTCCTCACCGACCACTCCCAGGGCCCCGTACTCGGCATCGACCACGACAACCGCGGCCTCGACGATCCGACGCAGCACCCGGGGCAGATCGAGCTCTCTGCCCACCGACATGACTGCGTCCAGCAGCAGGGCCGCCTCGACCGGTCCCCGCATCACGGCGTCGAGACGTTCCTGGAGATCGCCGGGCAGCGTGCCCAGCCGACGGCGCGCCTCTCCGCAGTGGCCGGATCCTTTGTCGCCGTTGTCCCCGTTGTCGCCCACGGTGCCTCCGTCATGACCCACGTAGCGCGGCGGGGCCACCTCTTCACGGTAGTAGCCTCACGGCGAGAAGCATCCGGTGGGCAGCGCCCGGCCCGAACAAGCGTCACGGACATCGCACCGGGTCCCGCCACCCCGCTTGTCCGCCCGCCGCGATCACCACCCCGGCGCGGAGGCGCGAAGAGCGGCTGTACGGCCCTGGTGAGAGAGCCGTTCGTCCCCTGCCGCAGGTCCGCCCCGCCGGGGTGGGCAGGGACGGAACCGCAGGCAACGATGCCCGACGGACAGAGGTACGTCATGAACCGCTCCGCCTTCGTGGGTTGCGGCGGCTGCGCAAGGAGCCGGGCGGCAGCCGCGGCCGAAGCGCGCCGATGGCGGGCCCTTGGCGGGGCCCGCCAGGCGCAGCCCACCGCTGTCAGCCGCCGTGCTTGATCTCGACATGCTTGGCCGACGGCTTCTCGGCGCCCATGCCCACGCTGACCGTGAGCATGCCATCGGTGTAGTCGGCCGTGACATCGTCCTCGTCCGCGCCCGCCGGCAGCGTCAGGCTCCGGCTCATCACGCCGTAGCGGATCTCGCTATGGTTCTTGTCCACTTCCCTCTCGATGCGTTCGGCCTGGACCGTCAGCACGCCGTCGCTGATGAAGACGTCGATGTTCTCGGGAGACGTGCCCGGAAGCTCTGCCCGCACCACGTAACGGCCGCTCTCCGTGTAGTCCTCGATACGAACTGTGTACAGCTCGCCCATGGTGGGCATCGCGAACCGGGCGGGCAGGTTCTCGAACCAGTCCGGGACCTCCGGGAGCGAGAACCTCTGCCCGCGCTTCAGGGTGGTCATCGTGATACCTCCTCGGTGTTCGGTCGCCGATGCCGACACACCCAGTCCAGCGCGGCCAGGTTCCGATTACTGAGGCCGATCGGCCCATGTCCGGGGGCCCTCCGGTCCCCTTTCTCCCGGTCGTCCCGCCGTCGGACCGGACGACAGGTTCCGTGGTGCTTTCGAACTCGATTCGCTCGACGCCCCCAGTCCGATCCGGCTGCCGCACAGGAGTCGGGATCGCCGGGAAGGACTGCGGCGGTGTGTCCCGCGTGGCAGGTTGGATACAGCACCACTCTGAGGAGAGGGCGGCAATCATGCGAGCTCACCTCGGCGACCGACTCGTCATCGAGAGTCCGGCGACCGGCGCTGCCAGACGCGACGGCGAGATCGTCGGCCTGCATCACGCCGACGGCACGCCTCCTTACGATGTGCGTTGGTCGGACACGGACGAGGTGACGCTCGTCTTCCCCGGTCCCGACGCACACATCCACCACCTGCAGCACGAACGGTCCGAATCCTCGCGCGGGTCACAGCCGGGCGTGAGTGAAACGGCGGCCGTGCCCCCGGCTGCCGCACGGAGCGGGGCAGCCGACCCCGGCGACATCGGCCGGCGTGTGGCCGCCGAGCGCCGGAGGCTGGGGTTCAGCCGGGAGGAAATGGCCCGACGGGCCCGGATGTCGGCCAACTACCTCGCCTACCTCGAGGAACGGCCTGCGGATCCGACCCTGGCGACTCTCATCCGGCTGGCCGATGCGCTGGGCACCACGGTCGCCGCTCTGCGCGGCGGCGGAATCGAACTCCCGCCCGGCCAGGGTTACGCCTTGCTGCACCCTCAGCTGCGGGACCTCGGCCCGGAAGAGTGCCGCACGCTGCTTTCCACGCACGGCGTCGGGCGCGTCGCGGTGTCGGGGCCTGACGGCCGCCCGGCGGTCGTCCCGGTCAACTACGGGGTCGTCGATGATGCCATCGTCTTCCGGACGGCGCCCGGCTCCGTGACCGCAGCGGCTGCGGACAAGGAGGTCGCCTTCGAGGTCGACCACGTGGACGATGCCCTGAGCCGGGGCTGGAGCGTGCTCGCCGTCGGCCCTGCGAGCACCGTGACGGACCCCGACACCGTGCGCGAACTCGTCCGACACGCCCACACCACGCCATGGGCGGGCGGGGAGCGGGCGATGTGGGTGTCGATCCGGCCCACGAGCCTCACGGGCCGCCGGATCACTCCGGCCGATCAGTAGCGCCGGAGTCATTTCGATACAGCATCCGCTACGGCCGCAACCCCGGCGTGCCACGTCCGAGGTGACCGAAGGATGGCCGTCGCGACGCGCTCACCGTCGTACGCGTGGCATCCCCAGGCCGATCCAGGAGATGATCTCCCGCTGGATCTCGTTGTTGCCGCCGCCGAAGGTGAAGATGACGGCGGAGCGGTAGCCGCGTTCGAGTTCGCCGTGCAGTACGGCGCCCGCCGAGCCCTCCTTGAGCGGGCCCGCCGAGCCGACGACCTCCATCAGCCAGGCGTAGGCGTCGCGGCGCGCCTCGGAGCCGTAGACCTTGACGGCGGAGGCGTCCTGCGGGGTGAGGGTCGCGTTCTGCACGGCGGACACCATCTGCCAGTTGAGGAGTTTCATGGCGTCGAGCCTGGTGTGGGTGCGGGCCAGCAGGGCACGGACCCAGCCGAGGTCGATCACGCGGCGGCCGTCGGCGAGCCGGGTGTCCGCGGCCCAGCGCTGGACGTTGTGGAGGGCGCGGATGGCCATGGTGCCGTGGGCGGCGAGGGTGACGCGTTCGTGGTTGAGCTGGTTGGTGATGAGCCGCCAGCCCTTGTTCTCCTCGCCCACGCGGCGGGAGACGGGGACACGGATGTTCTCGTAGTAGCTGGCGGTGGTGTCGTGCGAGGCAAGGGTGTTGATCAGGGTGCAGGAGTAGCCGGGGTCCGTGGTCGGGACGAGCAGCATGGTGATGCCCTTGTGCGGTGCCGCGTCGGGGTCGGTGCGCACGGCGAGCCAGACCCAGTCGGCGGTGTCGCCGTTGGTCGTCCAGATCTTCTGCCCGTCGACCGTGTAGTGGCCGGTGGCCTCGTCGCCCTCCCGCACGGCCCGGGTCTTGAGGGCGGCAAGGTCGGTGCCGGCGTCGGGTTCGCTGTATCCGATCGCGAAGTCGATCTCCCCGGAGAGGATCTTCGGCAGGAAGTACGCCTTCTGCTCGTCGGTGCCGTACCGCATGATCGTCGGGCCGACGGTGTTGAGGGCCATCAGCGGCAGCGGGACTCCCGCCTGCGCGGCCTCGTCGAAGAATATGAACTGTTCCATCGGGGACAGTCCGCGTCCACCGTACTCGGTCGGCCAGCCGACGCCGAGCCAGCCGTCGGCGCCGAGGCGGCGGATCGTCTCCCGGTAGAAGCTCTTCTGGGCCGCCGGGGCGGCGTAGCGCGCGTAGGCGTCGTCGGGGACCAGTGCGGCGAAGTAGCTGCGCAGCTCGGCGCGCAACTGCTGCTGTTCAGGCGTGTATTCGAGGTGCACGGCCCCTCCGGGAGTCTCGCGGTCGCGTCGTCCGTGTGCAGCGGCGCACACAGTAGAACGTGTTGCAAGAATCTGGAAGGGCCGGGACGGTTCCGGGGGCGCGGGCCGGCTCCTGACGGCGCGGGTCAGCGCTTGACGGCGCGCAGCACGACGAACTTCGGGTCGCCGGCGACCGTGACGCAGTTGCCGAAGATACGGCGGAGCCGGGTGTGGTAGCCGAGGTGCCGGTTGCCGACCACCCACAGCTCTCCTCCGGGCCGCAGTGCGGCGCGGGCCCCCTGGAACATGGTGCGGGCCGTCGCGTCGGTGGTGGCCTGGTGGGAGTGGAACGGCGGGTTGTTGAGCACCAGGTCCACACTGGCGGGCGGCAGATCCGCCAGCCCGTCGCCGACCAGGAACTCGGCCTCGGCGTCGGGGCCGGTGTTGGCCCGGAAAGTCTCCTCGGCGGAGGCGACCGCCTGGTAGGACTCGTCGATGAAGGTGACCGTCGCCCCGGGGTTGGCGAGCGCCGCGGACAACCCGACGACGCCGTTCCCGCAGCCGAGGTCGACGACCCAGTCGGGGCCGCTGCGCTCGGGGAGGTGGCCGAGGAAGAACCGGGTGCCGATGTCGAGGCGATCGGCGCAGAAGATCCCGGCGTGGTTGGTGACGGTGCGGCCGGAGACCGGACCGAGCCCCTCGGGCAGTTCGTAGCGGTACGGCCAGGGGCTGGGCGCATGGGCCGCCGCCCGGCCCGGCGTGCAGAAGATGAGCCGGGCCTTCTTGACGGCCAGGGACGTGCGGGTCGGACCGATGATCCGTTCGAACAGCTTGAGGGTCGAGGTGTGGATCTCCTTGACCATCCCGGCGCCGATGACGACGGTGTCCGGGTGGACGGCCGGCGCGAGCCGGTGCAACTGGTCCTCCAGGAGCGCGAGGCTCTTCGGGACACGTACCAGCAGGACGTCGACACGGTCCGGTGGCGTGTCCCTGGCGGACAGCAGTCGTACCGCGTCCGGGTCCACGCCGTTGCGGCCGAGATTCGCCAGGGTCGCGCGCTGCGCCAGATAGGAGTCGGTGATCTGTACGGGGCGGTGCCCGGCGAGCACCGTGCTCAGCGCGCCCCAGCGGTCGCCCACCACAACCACGGCGCCCGACAGATCGACCGGATCCGTGCCGTCGGCCCCTTCCAGCCGGCGCAGCAGGTACTCGTCGGCAGCGTCCCAGGCGCGGAACGGGTCGCGCGGGTCCTCGGGGTAGCGGGCGAGGTCGAACCCGGCCCCTGACGTCGTCAAACGGTTCATTGTGCACCCAGGCTAGCCGAGCCGCGGGAAGCGCCCACACACTCCCGCGGCTCGGGCCACCGGGCCGCAGCGTCCCGCCAGGGTGTGTCCGCACAGTCCCCGTCGCCCACCCGAAGGGCAGGCTCCGCGCCGGACACCCCGGAGCGGGCGGGACTCCGCGGACCCGAGCTCCCGGGACAGAACGTCTAGGGCAACGCCTTGTCGATCGCCGACCGGCCTTCCCGGGCGAGCCTGCGCTCCGCCCACTGGAGATTCTGCGGAGTCAGGTCCCGCCCGGAGGCGAGCACCAGGTCCTCTGCCGACGGATTGTCGCTCCCGCCGGTGTGCAAGAGGCTGTCGGGAGTCACTCCCCGAGATGCGGATACGGATTCGGGCTCGTCGCTCATGCCGCCTCCTCGTCCTTTCGGTCATTCTCGCCCCCTGCCCGGCGCGCCGCATCCGAGGCCCCCGGACCCTCTCCCGGGGGCGCAATCAAGCCATCACTTGACCTGCACATGATAGGTACACGCTGTTCACACCATGGTCACCGTGCGTGTGGAAGGCTCCCGGCTACCACGTACCACACGCCCGCCGCGGCGCCGCCCCCCACCTTGTGACGGTGTCGCGGCGCACGCATTTCCGGAGAGGACACCCCACATGTCCCGTCGTCACCCTGGTCACCGGCGCACGCTGCTGGCGGCCCTTGCCGCCTTCGCGGTGCTCGGCGGCACGGCCGCTGCCGCACCGGCCGCCGCACCCGCACCCGAGGCCACGCCCACCACCGCGACACCACTGCGAGTACTCGACGACACGTACTACCAGGACGCGCTCGGCAAGACCGGCACCCAGCTGAAGAGCGCCCTGCACGACATCATCAGCGTCCAGACCAAGCTCTCGTACAGCCAGGTCTGGAACGCTCTCAAGGACACCGACGAGGACCCCGCCAACAGCTCGAACGTGATCCTCCTCTACGCCGGCCGCTCCCAGTCCAAGAACTCCAACGGCGGCTCGGTCGGGGACTGGAACCGCGAGCACGTCTGGGCCAAGTCGCACGGAGACTTCGGCACAGCGACCGGCCCCGGCACCGACATCCACCACCTGCGCCCGGAGAACGTCACCGTCAACTCGATCCGCGGCAACAAGGACTTCGACAACGGCGGCAGCGCGGTCAGCGGCGCCCCGGGCAATTACACCGACAGCGACTCCTTCGAGCCGCGCGACGCGGTCAAGGGCGATGTCGCCCGCATGCTGTTCTACATGGCGGTGCGCTACGAGGGCGACGACTCCTTCCCCGACCTGGAGCCCAACGACAAGGTCAACAACGGATCCGCCCCGAACATCGGCCGCCTGTCGGTGCTGAAGGCATGGAGCCAGGAGGACCCGCCGGACAGCTTCGAGAAGCGGCGCAACGACGTCATATTCGACCAGTACCAGCACAACCGGAACCCGTTCATCGACCACCCCGAGTGGGTCGAGTCCATCTGGTAGCCCCGGCCCGGAAGCGACGGCGCGGGCCCCGGCACTCAGCCGGGCCCGCCGCCCGTGCACCAGGCCACGGCCACGACTACCGCACCCGTCGAACGTTACCCATCCCGGGTGGCGGTCCCCGTC
>NZ_JBSFET010000086.1:0-24989 GCF_053594575.1 Streptomyces sp. NPDC001880 | reverse complement strand
TTCTCCTCGGCGGACATGCCGGAGGAGTTGCGGGGTCTGGGCTGGGTCCAGGCTCCCGAAGGCGGCGTCATGGCCGACCTCGACCCCGACATGCCCGCACTGTCCGTGCTGGATGTGACGGCGGTGGCCTCCGACACGGCCGAGGGACCGCAGCTGGGCGCGGTTCTCAGCTTCCCGACCGGGATTCTGTCCGCCGCCGACGTGCGTGAGCTGGGTGACCTGTGGGTCGACGCGCTCACCGCGCTGGCGAGTCATGTCCGTACGGACGAGAGGGCCGGCGGCCTCACCCCCTCCGACCTGCCCCTGGTCGAGGTCGGCCAGCAGGAACTGGAGGTGTGGGAGAAGGCCCATCACGGTCTGTCCGACGTGTGGCCGCTGACGCCGCTGCAGTCCGGTCTGCTCTTCCACGCGATGCTCGCCGACTCCGCGTTCGACGCCTACACCATGCAGCTCGCCTTCCAGCTCGGCGGACCGGTCGACGCCGACCGGCTCCGCGCGGCCGGACAGGCCTTGATCGACCGCTATCCGAACCTCCGGGTCGCGTTCGTCCCCGACACCACCGGCGGACACGTCCAACTCGTCGTCGACGACGTCGAACTGCCCTGGGACGTGGTCGACATGACCACCCTGGCGGACGACGCCGCACGTGAGCGGGCCTACGAGGAACTGCTCGCCCAGGATCTGCGGACGAACTTCGACCCGGCCCGGCCGCCGCTGCTGCGCATGACCCTGGTCCGTTTCGACGACCAGGTCTCGCATCTCGTCCTGACCGCCCACCACGTCCTGTTCGACGGCTGGTCGCTGCCCGTCCTCCTTCAGGACCTGCTGCGCCTCTACGCCTCGTACGGCGACGCCGCCGAGCTGCCCGAGCCCCGCGCCTTCCGTGATTTCCTCACCTGGCTCTCCGAGCAGGACCAGGCCGCCTCGGCACAGGCCTGGGCGCGCGAACTGGAAGGCGTGGACGAACCGACCCTCCTCGCCCCGGCTCAGCCGGCGCACGGCGACCGGGCGGGCACCGGACAGCTCTCGGTGCCGCTGACAGCGGACGATGCCCAGACGCTGGCGCGACGAGCCGCCGAGCTCGGCGTCACGATCAACACGCTGGTGCAGGGCAGTTGGGCGCTGACCCTGGCAGGACTGACGGGGCGCCAGGATGTTGTCTTCGGCGCCACCGTGTCCGGTCGTCCTCCCGCATTGTCCGGGGCCGACTCGATGGTCGGCCTGTTCATCAACACCGTTCCCGTACGCGTGAGGTGTGCCCCGGGGCAGAGCCTCGCAGAGGTGTTCACCGGGCTGCAGAGCCGACAGGCCGCCCTGCTCGACCACCACCACTACGGGCTCACGGCCATACACCGTGACAGCGGGCTGAGCATCCTGTTCGACACCATGATCGCGTTTGAGTCGTATCCGGTGGACCAGGAGGGTCTCGGTGACGCCGGCGCGGCATCGGACATCGCCGTGACCGGTATCCGCCCGTACTCGGGCACGCACTACCCGCTGACCGTGATCGCCGTGACCGAACCGCACCTGCGGCTGACCCTGCACTACCAGCACGGCCTCTACGGAGAGTCCGAGGCCGCGGACATCGCCGAGCGTTTCGGGTGTGTCCTGCGGCAGGCGGCCGCCGAGCCCGGGACCCGTGCGGGCCGACTGGAGCTGCTGGAGCCTGCGGAGCGGCGGCTGGTGCTCGACACGTGGAACGACACGGCCACCGAGCTCGTCCCGACCACGATTCCGGCCGCCTTCGAACAGCAGGTCACGGCGAGCCCGGACGCCGTCGCCCTTGTCGGCGACGGTACGGCGCTGACGTACCGAGAACTCGACGCATGGGCGGACCAGGTGGCGCACGGCCTGGTGCGCCGGGGGGTCGGACCGGAGACCGTGGTCGCCCTGGCCCTGCCGCGCACACCGCGCCTGGTGGCCGCGCTGCTCGGCGTGCTCAAGGCGGGCGGCGCCTACTTGCCGATCGACCCCGCCTACCCCAGCGACCGGCTGGCGTACGTTCTCGCGCACGCACATCCGCACCTCGTGCTCACCGACGCCGCCACCGAGGCAGTGCTCCCGCCGAGCGACGTCCCGCACCTGTACTTCGACGCCGTCGAGGAGGAGGCCCAAGCCGTCCGTGTCCCTCCCGCGGCCCGGCAGGCCGGACCGCGTCCGGACAACACGGCGTACGTGATGTACACGTCCGGCTCGACCGGATCGCCCAAGGGCGTCGCCATCACCCACGGCAACGTCACCGGGGGCGTCGCCCAGCTGGCACGTGCGCTGCGCGTGGAGCCCGGACAACGGATGCTGGCCGGTACCTCGGTCAACTTCGACGTGTCCGTGTTCGAGATGTTCACCGCGCTGACCACAGGGGCGAGCATCGAGCTGGTCCGCGACGCTCTCGTCCTGGGGGAGGGCGGCGGCCGTGGCGCGGACATCATCAGCACCGTCCCCTCGGTCTTCGCGGAGCTGCTGGAGCAGGGAGCGGACCTCGGCGCCCGCACGCTCGTCTTCGCGGGCGAGGCGCTGCCGATGGCTCTCGTGGAGCGCATCGGTGAGGCGCTGCCGGGTGCGCGGGTCGTCAACGCCTACGGGCAGAGCGAGTCGTTCTACGCGACGCTCTGGAGCGCATCGGAGCACGGACCGCGAGCAGCCGGCGAGCCCGCGGGCGCGGGCGCCCCCATCGGGGCACCGCTGGGGGACGTGCGGACGTACGTGCTCAACTCGGGCCTCGAACCCGCTCCGGTGGGCGTGGTCGGTGAGCTCTACGTGTCCGGGGCATGCCTGGGACGTGGCTACCACGGACAGACCGCACTGACGGCCGATCGGTTCGTCGCCGACCCCTACGGAAAACCGGGGGACCGGATGTACCGCACCGGCGACCTGGCGCGGTGGAACACCGACGGGCAGCTGGAGTACGCCGGACGGAGCGACCATCAGGTCAAGATCCGCGGCTTCCGTATCGAGCCTGGCGAGATCGAGGCGGCCCTCACGGCGAGCGCCGCGGTGTCGCAGGCCGTGGTCGTGGCCCGCGAGGGCCAGGGAACGGGGCGCCGCCTGATCGGCTATGTGACACCGGCGGCCGGTCCTGATGTCCGGGTCACCGCGGAGGGGCTGCGTGAGGAACTGAGCGGACGGCTCCCCGATTACATGGTGCCGAGCGCGGTGGTTGTGCTCGACCGCATGCCGCTCACCCCGAACGGCAAGCTCGACCGGTCGGCGCTGCCTGACCCCGGATTCGGGGCGGGGGCCTACCGGGCGCCGCGCACGGCGCAGGAACAGGTGCTGTGCGGGCTGTTCGCGGAGGCGCTCGGAGCGGAGCGGGTCGGAATCGATGATTCCTTCTTCGATCTCGGTGGGCACTCGCTGCTCGTGACCCGGCTGACGAACAGGATCCTGATGCTCCTCGGCGTGCGTTTGCCGATCCGGGCGGTCTTCGAGTCCCCGACGGTTGCGGGTCTCGCCGGACGCCTCGCCTCGGGAATCGACACGGACCAGTCGTCGGACCCGTACGCCGTGGTGCTGCCGCTCAAGGCGGGCGGGGAACGGCCTCCGGTGTGGTGGTTCCACCCCGGAGGCGGACTGAGCTGGTGCTACATGGGCTTCGCCCCACATCTGCCGGCCGACCGGCCCAGTTACGGAATCCAGGCCCGCGGCCTGGACGGCGACGCCGCTTTGCCGAAGTCGGTCGAGGAGATGGTCTCGGACTACATCGCCGAGCTGCTCACGGTGCAGCCGGAGGGGCCCTACTACCTGGCGGGCTGGTCCTTCGGCGGAACGCTGGCCCACGCCGCAGCGGGTGAACTGGAGCGGCGCGGACACGAAGTGGCGCTGCTGGCTCTCCTCGACTGCGCCCCCAGCGCGTTCTTCGCGGACGTCAAGGACGCCCCGGAGGCCGAGGTACGGCGGATGTTCGAGGCATACGTGTCGATGGCCGACCACGAGGGCCTGGTGGATCGGATGACGGAGATCCAGATGGAGCATCTCGCCCTGATGCGCCGGTTCACCTCGCCGGCCTTTCACGGGCGAGCGCTCTTCTTCAGCGCGACGGTGGACTCCCCGGAGGCCATCGCCGAGCACTGGAAGCCGTACATCCTGGGCGGTATCCAGGAGTACGAGATCGAGTGCAGCCACCACGCGATGCATCTGCCGGAACCCGCCGCGGCCATAGCGGAGATCATCAGCCGGGAGCTGGAGGTGGGGTGACGCCGGCAGGCGAAGGCCGCCCGGCTCCCGGAGCCCGTCATTCAGTCGACGGGCTCCGGGAGCCGGGCTGTTTCCTTGGGCCAGGGCATCTCGTACACCACCGAGACGACGCACCCGTGCTCGGGCGCGACGTCGACGTAGCGCACCATGTACTGCACCGAACCGTCGCGGGGCCGGGAACACCGGCCGCGGGCCACGGCCCGCTGCTGCGCCGCGATCCGGGCCGGTTTGCGGGCCCGCGTCAGTTCCTCCGGCTCGACGCCGTCGGGCACGGCGAGCCCGAGCCCGATGGGAGAACGGCAGACCGCGTACACGACGAGATCCCCGTGCTCGACCAGGGCGAAGTGCGACCTGCGGCCGGCCGGGGAAGCCGCCGTGAAATCGTGCAGCCGCCCGCAGTGCGGGCAGGGGCCGTCATCGATGTCGACAGCCACGGGGTCCGTGTCCAGTGACGCCCCCAGGAGCGAGAACAACCCCCGGCGCACCGCCTGGAGACGGGCCTCCTGCTGTTCGTCCGGACCCGCGCCGCGTTCTTGGGCGGTGATTTCGGTTTGCGGGAGGTTCTTCCTCGTTCGCGCGGACAGCACAAGGGAGCGCAGTGTGACGGGGACGTCGTCCCCGTCACACTGCGCTGAGTCGAGATCGACCGGCGGCGCCGGCAGCGGTGGAAGCTGCGCACCCCAGCCACCGCCGGGATGCGTGGCCGGTACGTGAGGGGGTGCCGGATCCCGTGATCTCATCAGGCCCACCGCCCCCTCCGCCGGTTCGACGCGCTGTCAGACCGGCAGGTCCTAGGGCCGGGCCTCGCCGATCTGTTCCATCATGGCGTAGAACTCCTGCATGTCGGCGTCGAAGCGCGGCGATGCCGTGAAGGAGCCCGTGTCGTTGATGCTGTTCAGGCCGGCGATGTAGCCGGCTCCGGTGTCGTAGTCGTAATCCAGCAGCCATGGCCCGCCGCTGGAGCCCGGCTTCATGTTGGGGCACTCCACCTGCCACATGTTGATGGGCGGCACGGTGGGCTCCACCAGGTCCTGACAGAACTCCTGATGGTTGCCGTCGTAAGGCGGACCGGAGTACCCCAGGAGGGTGACTTGCTCACCGGTGCGCATGTCGGGGACGATCTGGAAGCCGCCGGCCGCCTCGACGACGGTCTCGCCCTTGGCGTTGTCATTGACTACGAGCATGCCGTAGTCGTTCTCGTAGTCGGGCTTGGCGCCGGTGCTCCAGAAGGGCGAGGTCGCGATATTCCATGCCGTGAACGCGCCGTAGGGCGCGCTCCCGTCGTGGTAGGCAGGGTAGAAGACATGGTTCTTGGTCCATGTGCCGCCCGGGCCCTCGTGCAGACAGTGCGCCGCCGTCAGGACCAGGACCTCGGAGTCGCTGTTGACGGCGGTGCCGGTGCAGGCGTCGGGCGTTCCGTTGGCGTGCTCGAAGACGAGCTTGCCGACGGCTGTGGAGTACGGGCCTTCCACCGCGGCGGTGTCGGCCTGGCGGAGGGCCCCGGATGCGGCGCCCCGCTCGTTCGACAGCGCCTCCTCGACGCGTTCGGGGGTCCAGTGGGCCAGCAGAGCGCGTTGCCGGTCCGCTTCGGACGCGTTCCTCGTACCCGGCACATCGACGATGGCGGGGCGTTCGGTCGCGGCGGGCTGTTCGGCGGACGCCGTGCCCGCGGACGAGCCGACCGTGGCGACAACGGCCAGTGACAGCGAGATCAGGGTCGCTCTGAGGCGTCTGAGACGTCCGGGATGGTGCGAGCGTCCGAGCGACGACGCGGAGGACTGACGGGACATGAAAACAACTCCGATGTTCGGTGCGAGTGTTGAGGAGCGACGGGACCGCTTCAGACGGGCTGAGCGGTGAACTCCCGTTCACGATCGATCTCGGCCTTGGTCGGGGCGATGCGCCCTGTGGACCACCGCAGAATGGGCGGAGCCATGACGGAGGTCACCACCGCGACCAGGACGATCACGGTGTACGAAGCGGTGTTCAGGACACCGAGACGCAGGCCCACGGAGGCCAGGACGATCTCCACCACGCCGCGGGCGTTGAGGCCGGCCCCGATGGCGAGAGACTCCGCGCGGTCGAGGCGGCCGAGCCGGGCGCCGAGGTAGCCCCCGGCGAACTTGGCGACGACGGCCACCGCCAGGGTGATCACTCCGGCGATCAGTACCCCGGGACGGGCCAGGGTGGAGAGGTCCACCTGAAGTCCTGCCGTGGCGAGGAAGAGCGGGGCCAGCGTCGCCATGACGAAGGCCCGCATGGAGTCGATGGACCGACGGCTCGCCGTGCCGAGGGAGCTCACCACGATGCCGCACAGGAAGGCGCCGAGGATGGGCTCCATGCCCAGTGCGTGCGTACCCGCAGCACTGAGCATGACCATGGCGAATATGAGGGAGAGGCTGAGTCCGGGCTGGGACGACCGCTCGGCGGGAAGCAGTACGCGCGCGGCCAGCGGTCGCGCGAGGAAGGCCGCGACGGCCAGCACGACTATCAGCAGGCCGACCGACTCGATCACCACGCCCATGCGCAGACCGTGCGTCACCATCGCCGACACGATCGACAGCAGCAGCCAGCCGGCGATGTCGCTGACCGCGGCCGCCCCGACGATGATCTGTCCCACGTTGCGGTGCAGCAGGCCCATGTCGAGGAGTGTCTTGGCGATGACCGGGAGCGCGCTCACTGCCACGGCCACGCCGATGAACAGGGCGAAGGTGCCGCGATCGCTCTCCCCGCCCATCAGCGAGCTCGGCAGCAGGAAACCCAGGGCGAGGCCGAGGGCGAGAGGCAGCAGCACGCTACTCGCGCTGACGAGGCCGATGGCCTGCCGTTTGCGGCGCAGCAGTCCGAGGTCGATGTGCGCCCCGGTGATGGCGACCAGCAGCAGGACGCCCAACTGGGAGACGATGTTGAGCAGATGCATCTGCTCCGCTTCGCGCGGCAGGAGCCAGTGCGAAAGCCCGGGGGCGATGTTCTCGAACACCGAGGGCCCCAGTACGACGCCCGCAGTCAGTTCGCCCACGACGGGAGGCATGTGCAGCCGCGCGGCGACCCGCCCGAGCAGCACAGCGACTGCGACCAGCAAGCTGATCTGCAGAAGGAAGAGCAGCATTTGATGTTCCGTCAGGCCGGGTGTCGGCCCGGAGGAGAGCGTCATCGTGTTCCTTTCCGGAGCTCTGGGGCGGGCCGCCGCCTCAGAGCTCGGTCAGGGTGGCGAGCAGTACGGCGGCGACGCCCGAGGGATTGGTCGCGGTGAGCAGGTGGCTGCCGTGCAGCCGCACGGACGAGCAGTGGCCCGTGGTGTGCCGGGCCCAACCGGACAGATCGGACAACGAGGTGTCCAAGGAGCCGTGGAGGACCGTCAGATCGCCAGAGATGGCCGTCGTGCGCGCGGTCTCGACGAAGGACCGCGACAGGAGGAGATCCGCGCGAATCAACGGAAAGGCTCCAGCGGCCAGTTCAGGATCGCGGAGCACCTCGTCGGGAATCACCCCGCCCATGGACGTCAGGGTCGCGACTGCCGACTCCAGGGTGTCGGCGTCGGCGGTCGCGATGGTCCGCTGCGCCGAAGGCGGCGAGTTGGAAGCCGCGACCAGGGCAGGCCGCCGTCCCCCGCCCAGCGCCGCTACGACCGCGAGTCCGATGTAGGCGCCGAGGCTCTCCCCGTAGATGATCTCGACGGGCCCATCGATCTGTGCCAGCACATCGGCCACGGCGGCCGAGGCGCTGGTGACGAAGGGCTCCGCGTAACGGCGCCCGCGACCCGGCAGTTCCACCGCGCGAACGTCGACTTCGTCCGGCAGTGCGCGGCGCAGCCGGCGAAAATAGCCCGCACCGCAGCACGACGGGGGGATGAGTGCGACCACTGGTCTCATACGGCTGGGCCCCTCTGAACAGTGCACCACCGTTCATGGTCTCCGGTCTCCCCGGCACGCGGGCGTCGCCGGCCCCTGGGCGATGCAGAAGCCGGCGGCGATGCGTCCACGGGAGTCGTCAGCCGGCCGCCACCGTGCGGACCGGAGTTCCCCGCAGCGTCTCGGTGATGATCTTGTTGTGTCCGTACTCGTCGCGGCCCCTCGCCAGAACGGCACCCCACTTCTCCAGGGAAATGCTCCCCCCGTACTCCTCGATGTGGTCCGTGTCCGGATAGACCCGCACCTTGGTCGGGACGTAGCGCGTGGCGAATCCCATGCGGTAGTTCTTGCCCTTGCTGATGTTGGGCAGGGACGCATGCATCAGCGTGGACCAGAAGATGACGCATTGGCCGCGCTCCATGACGAGGGAGTAGGCGTCCTCCTCGTTGGGCTTCCAGTCGGGGTCTACCTGGAGCTGCCGGTAGTCGTAACCGAAGAACCCGCGCGGTACGCCGTCCTTGACCTCCGCGTTAATGCGGCCCTCGTCGAACTCCATATGCTTCGTCTCGTCGTAGTTCATCTTGTTCTGCGTGCCCGGGATGATCTGCAGGCAGCCGTTCTCGCGAGTCGAGTCCGTGAACGCGGTCCAGACCGTGATGGTGCCGGCGCCGAAGTCGTCCTCCGACTCGCCGGGCCACAGCAACTGGGGCTTGCCGCTGGCGTTGGCGAAGGTGTCTGCCTGATGCCAGTCAGTGCCCTCGTCGCCCGGGTATTTGGGGAAGAACTCGGAGCGCCAGCAGAGAAGATCGGGTCCGAGGATCGATGCCACCCGGTCCACGATCTTCTGGTTGCAGACATGCTCGACCAGCCGGTCGATGTCGAGATGGCGGTCGTAGTTGAAGATGTTCGGCGACCCGACGCTCGCATCCACCTCCGGATACGCGGCGTGGCCGCGATCCAGGGTCTCGCGGTGGACCTGCCTCCACAGCTGGTCCATCTCGTCGGGGGTGTAGATGGTCAGCGGGCCGATGAAGCCGTTCCTGTGGAAGAACGTGAGTTCCTCGGCGGACAGGGAGAGCGTGTCCCGCTCGGCGCTGGCAGTCATGCTGTGCCTTCCTTGGTTCGGCTATGCGGACGTGCGGGTCGGCTGAGCCTTGGCCACGGCCACGGAGAGAGGCTCGTCATAGGCGACCTTCATGTCGAGGCTCACACCGAACGATTCGGCGAGGAACAGGTTGAGCCTGGCAAAGGTGAGTGAATGGCCGCCGACATCAAGGAAATTGTCGGAGGCGATAATCTCCGGGTCTTCGAGTTCGGTGCGCAGCCAATCAATGACGGATTGCTCCACGACCGTGTTGTCCGGAGAGCGGGCCGTGTCGTCGTGGGACGTAGAAGATGGCATGGGAGCATCCTTCTTCGATTTCCGATCGATCCCGATTCTGTTCGGTCCCGATAATTGAGTGGTTCCGGTCTTTCGGGGTGGTCGCCACCGATCCTGAACATACCTGCATCAACGGTGGGTTGAGCAATCGATGTCCTGTCGGCAGGACAGTGTGAGGCCCGGAAAACGCTCGACTCTATCCCTCGTCGCCCCGGGCCCCTATAGTCGGCTGAGCATCCGCCGACCCCTCCAGGAGAGGGGCTGAGGCATTTGCGGTTGCTCCTGCGGTGGAAAGCCGAGATAACGGTGCACACGGGTGCCGTGAAGATGGCGAATACGCCCTCCTGGCAAGCGATCCGAGCCGGAGTACGGGCAACCGAAATGGCCTGAAAATGCAGGTACGGCGACTCATCGCGTCTGGGATATCTAGTTCGTTGCGGAATGACTTCGTTATGAGGGAGAAATACATGACCGAGCTGCTCCCAGAAGCGATCTGGCTGCCGAACGAGCGGCCGAGCGGCTGTCCGTTCAATCCGCCCGAGCCGTTGGCGGAGATCCGGGAGAAGACCCCGCTCAGCAGGATCTTCTTCTCGGGCGATGTGGAGGGCTGGCTGGTCTCGAGCCACGCCCTGGCACGCCAGGTTCTGGCCGACACCCGCTTCAGCAGCGGTAGTTACCATCGCGCGCCCATCCAGGGAGCTCCCGCGATGGAGACCCCGCCGCCGCCCCCGCCCGGGTTCCTCTCCCTCATGGACCCGCCGGATCACACCCGGTACCGGCGGCAGCTGACCGGCCAGTTCACCGTGCGCCGTATGCGCCAGCTCACCGAGCGCGTCGAGGAGATCACCCGCGACTGCCTGGACGACATGGAGAAGCAGGAGGGCCCGGTCGACCTGGTGGAGGCCTTCGCCCGCCGCATTCCCGGTGTCGTCATCTCGGAACTGCTCGGAGTCTCCTACGACGACCGCCAGAAGTTCTTCGACATGGTCGACCACATGCACTCCCTGGGCCGCAGCAAGGCCCCGGCTCAGGAGCAGCAGCAGGCCTACATGGCGGTGCGCACCTTCATGAGCGACCTCATGCTGGCGAAGCGCGACGAACCCACCGACGACCTGTTCAGCGGCCTCGCCACGAGCGACTTCACCGACGAGGAGATCATCAATCTCGGCCTCACGCTGCTCGGCGCCGGTCTCGACACCGTGGCGGGGACGCTGGCTCTCGGGGCGTTCGCCCTGCTGCGTAATCCGGAGCAGTACGCGGTGCTGCGTGACGCCGCCGAACCCGAGGCGGAAGGGCGGGCAGTCGAGGAACTGCTGCGCTACACCGCGGTGCTCCCGATTCTGACCCGCACCGCCCTGGAAGACGTCGAACTCGACGGGCACCTCATCAAGGCCGGCGACATGGTCACTGTCTCGACCGCGGCCGCCAACCGCGACGCCGCCAAGTTCGGCGCCCCCGACGACCTGGACCTCACTCGGTCGACCCGCGGTCACCTGTCCTTCGGCCACGGCATCCACCAGTGCGTCGCGCAGCAGCTGGCACGTGTCGAACTGCAGGTCGCCCTCCCTGCGTTGGCCAAGCGCTTTCCGACACTCCGGCTCGCTGTCGAGCCGGAAGAGGTACCTGTGCGCGACGAGATCGCTTTCTACGGACTGTGGAAGCTGCCGGTCACCTGGGACCGGGTGTAACCGCCCTTCAGCCCTCCCTCAGGCGACCGCGGGTGGAGCCTTCATCCCCCGTGCGGTTCCCCCGTGGTCATCCGGCGGCCCCGGAAATCGTCCCTCAACGATTTCCGGGGCCGCCCGCATGTCCGCGCTGGGGCGGCCCCGGAAATCGGCCGCCGCCTCGCCCTCACCAACGCTACTTATGCGAAAGGGACATGATGATGCCTCACCCTCCACAGCGGAGCGACCGTGAGCGGATCAACCGTTCCACAGCGAGAGCGCCGAGCAGGAGTGCGAGCGCGCGCTGCGGCACCTGGAGGACACCATCGTCTTCGAGGGGCCCGCGACCGTCGCGGCGATCGTCCTGGAGACGGTCCCGGGCACCGCCGGCATCATGGTGCCGCCGCCCGGCTATCTCGCCGGCGTGCGCGAGCTCTGCGACCGCCACGGAATCGTCTTCGTGCTCGACGAGGTCATGTCGGGTTTCGGACGCACGGGCGCATGGTTCGTCGCCGGCCACTTCGGTGTCGTGCCCGATCTGCTGACGTTCGCCAAGGGCGTCAACTCCGGCTATGTTCCGCTGGGCGGCGTCGCGATCAGCGGGGAGATCGCGGCCACCTTCGCCCGCCGCCCCTACCCCGGCGGCCTGACCTACTCCGGACATCCGCTCGCTTGTGCCGCCGCTGTCGCGACGATCGGAGCGATGGCCGCGGAGGATGTGGTGGGACGGGCCCTCCGCCTGGGCGCCGACGTGATCGGACCGGGGCTGCGCGCGCTGGCCGAGCGGCACCCATGCGTGGGCGAGGTACGCGGGGTGGGCGTCTTCTGGGCGCTCGAACTGGTGCGGAACCGGGATACCCGAGAGCCGCTCGTTCCGTACAACGCCTCAGGGGCGGACAACGTGCCGATGGCGGCGTTCACGGCTGCCTGTCGGGAGAACGGGCTGTGGCCCTTCGTCCACATGAACCGCACGCACGTCGCTCCACCGTGCACCCTCACCGAGGCGGAAGCGAAGGAAGGTCTGGGGATCCTCGACGAGGCGCTGAGCCTGGCCGACGCGTATACGACCTGACTCCGCCTCCGGCCCGCTACGACACCAGCCACCGAGTCCCCGAGTCGATCGGGGCCGGTGGCTGCTGTGCGGGTACGTCCTACCGGAGGTCAGCGTCCTCGTCCGTGAAAGGCGACCCGGGCCCAGAAGAAGCCCACGAGGGTGACGCCGACGAGCCAACCGAGCGCGATGTACGCGCTGTTGTCGATGGCACTGCCCATCAGCAGTCCGCGCAGGGTGTCGATGATCGGCGTGAAGGGCTGGTATTCGGCGAACCAGCGCACCCCGGCCGGCAAGGAGTCCGTGGGAACGAAGGCACTGCTGATGAGAGGCAGGATTTGCAGGGGCATGGCCGCGGTGTTGGCGCTTCCGGGGGACTTGGCGGCTGACCCGAAGGCGATCATGAGCCAGGTGAGCGCGAAGCTGAGCAGTGCGAGAACACCGATCGCGGCGACCCACTCGACGGGAGTGGCGGTGGGCCGGAACCCCATGACCAGGGCGACCATCAGCACCAGCGTGACCGTCGCCATCGTCCGCAGGAAGCCTCCGAGGACATGACCGGTGAGCACGGCCCCGCGGGACATCGGCATCGTGCGGAACCGCTTGATGATGCCCTCGGTGAGGTCGACGCTGACCGTCACGGCTGTGCTTCCGCCGCCGTAGCACACGGTCAGCAGGATCATCGACGGCGCGATGTAGTCGAGGTAGTCTGCGCGGCCTCCCGAAGCCCCGGTGACGCCGGCGCCGAGGGACTCGCCGAAGATGTAGACGAACATGAGCAGGAGGACGACGGGGGTCACCAGGCTGGAGACGAGCATGGCGGGGAAGCGGATCCCGTGGCGCAGGCTGCGTCGCAGCATCGTCATCGAATCGCTGACGGAATAGCCGAGGGCGCTCATCGGACAGACTCCTTCGGACGGCGCACAGGGGCGGTGAGGGCGAGGAACACGTCGTCGAGATCGGGCGTGTGGACCGTCAGTTCGGCCACCTCGACCGCCCGTTCGTCCAGCCGGTCGAGCAGACCTCGCAGCGAGTGGACGCTGCCGTCGCTCGGCACCCGGAGAGCCAGGGCGTCGTCGTCCCGTCGGGCGTCGTCGAGTGCGAGAAGCGCCGTCTCGAGCTGATGCTGTGCACCGAACTCCAGGCGCACATAGCTTCCGGGGACACGGCGCTTGAGTTCGGCCGCCGTGCCCTGCGCCACGAGCTTGCCCTGGTCGAGCACCGCGATGAGGTCCGCGAGCTGGTCGGCTTCCTCCAGGTACTGCGTGGTGAGGAAGATGGTGACGCCGTCGGCGACAAGCGTGCGAATGATGTCCCACATGGCATGCCGACTGCGGGGATCGAGCCCGGTCGTCGGCTCGTCGAGGAAGATGACGTCGGGCCGGCGGACCAGGGTCATGGCCAGGTCGAGTCGGCGACGCATTCCGCCGGAGTAGGCCAGGGCACGCTGGGCGCCCGCCTCCACGAGGTCGAACTGATCGAGGAGCTCGTCGGCCCGGCGCCGCGCCTCGCGCCTGCCCAGATGGTGCAGATCGGCCATCATGATGAGGTTCTCGCGACCGGTGAGCAGATTGTCCACCGCGGAGAACTGCCCGGTGACACTGATGGCGGCGCGCACGGCCTGGGGATCCTGGGCCACGTCATGGCCCGCGATGCGGACACTGCCTGCGTCCGCATCGATGAGGGTCGACAGGATCTCCACCGTAGTGGTCTTGCCGGCTCCGTTGGGTCCGAGCAGCGAGAAGATCGTGCCTGCCGTCACTTCCAGGTCGATGCCGTCGAGGACCACATTGCTGCCGTACGCCTTGCGTAAGCCGGTGACGTGGATCGATGCTTGGGGAGTCGTCACGCCCCCTCCTTCCGTTACTTTTTGCTGGATGGATGTGCTGGGTCAGGCCCGGTGGATGTCGATCGCACCGACGACGGTGCGCGTACGCAGCCGGACCGTGTCGGTGGAGCCGGAGGGCGCGGCCGACTGGGCGAGAGCGTTCTGTACGCCCCCCAGCAGGCTCTGCGCGTCGAGGCGGGCTGCGACTCCTTCGCGCACGCCGACGCCGAGCGAGCCACGAGTGGTCTCCAGGACGATCTCGCCGCGCATGACCTCGCCGACATAGATGTCGCCGTTGGTGTTCTTCACCGTCACGCCGTTGTGCGCCCTCCCGATGGAGACCTCACCACTCGTCGCGGTTACCTGCACGTCGCCCGTGACATCACCGATGGTCGTGGTACCGCTGAGGTTCTTGATGTGCGCGGGCCCGTCGAGATGTTCGATCTTCAGATCGCCGTGCGTCGAGGTGATGTCCGCCGTGCCGGTCACGCGGCCGATCGTCACGTCGCCGAGGGCGGCCTCCACGCGGAGGTCCGCGGTCTCCTCGAGCCGGATGCTTCCGCATGCGGAGTCAAAACGGCAGTTGCCGAGGCGGCCGTGGCCGGTGAAGTTGCCAAGAGCTGCCCTGCCGCGGATGTCCGAGCCCGCGGGCAGCTCGATGGTGACGTCGATGGCCGACTCCTTCTCCTCCTCGGGGGAACGGGTCCGGGAGAAGAGCCCACGACGCGGTTTGGGTGTCTTGATCAGCAGCTTGCCGTTCTTGTACTCGACCACGGTCTGCTCCGCGGCTCGCGTGGCCCCCTCGCTGTCGCTGCCGGGGCTGATGGTGACAAGGGTGTCGGTGCGGTCCCCGCTGGTGATGTTCACATCGGCGGCGATGAGTTCGAGGCTGACGGAGACAGGCTCGGGTGTTTCGAAAGCAGGCATGGCAAGGCCCTTCTGGGAGTGGGGGTGTGGTCGGGCAGGACTAGCTGAACCAGCCTTCCCGGCTGTCGTTGACGCGCAGACCACGACTTCTGCCCGGGCCCTTGCGGCGAGCGGTCTGCAGGGCAGTGGCGGCGGCCCGCACGAGCCAGGCGTTGGCCGAAACCCCCTCCTGGCCGGCGACTTCGTCGACCTGCTGCTTCAAGCGTTCCGGCATGCGGACGGTGATGCGCGAGACAGGGCCTTCATCGGCTGTCAATGACGCCCTGGACGGACCGTGGGTGTCCTGCGTCTCGTCCGCCTCCGGGCCCGGTGACGTGGTGACCAGGAACCCGGGGTTGCTGCCGCGAAGGCGAACATCCACAGAGCCTTCGGGCAGGCTCGCGCTGATCTCGTCCGCAACGTCTGACACCACCTCCAAAAGCGTGAGCCGGATGGCCGACTCAAGGGGGATAGCAAAGCGCTCAAGGAAGGCCTCGGCCTCCGCGCCTCCGGCCGTGCCGGCCGCAGCGAGCGCTCTGCTGAGATTCGTGACATGCGGCGCTAGGTCCATGGCGTCACCGTAGCGTCATGAGTGACGTCACTGCAAGCAGAGTGACGTCATTTTGGTCGAGTGATGACGTCACTGATGGCGTCGGCGGTGTCAGGTGTGCCGTCGCGGTGGACGCCACCCGTGTCCTGGCAGCAGGACACGGGGCGGTCGGGCGGTGCCGTCCGCGCGAAGGGCGAAGGGGGCTGAATTATTCGGCTCCCATTCTATACAGGAATAGGGTCCGGGTTCCGTCAGGGATTCGCCAGTAATGGAGTGCCGGGGGCGCCAGCATTGCCGACCTTTAAGGGCTGTCCCGTAATCCCCGGTGGGCGCACGACGTCAGCTACGGCACCTCGCCGCGTTGTCGGAACATCCGCATACATCCAGTATGCGGACGTCCCTCCGCCTTGCGATGCACCGCATCTGACGCCGCGCGCTGATCCACCGGGGATTACGGGACAGCCCTTAGTCGAACTCGACGCGCTGAGTGGTTCCGGCAGTGCCGACAAAGGGCCGGTGGCGCTATGGTGACGGAGCCATTACCGGTCGCGGTGCGGTCGACGGCCGCCTCGTGTGTGTCTTCTGCCGGAGCGCCACTTTCGCGGGTCCGGTGTGGTGAACGAGATGCCTGGGGAAGATGCCTGCGCGGAGTAATTCCTTTTTCTTCCGGACCGTATTTCGTCCTTCCCCCGGGGAATATCGGGGGAGTTTCCCGGCGGACGTGCCGCGGACTCGCCCGCCGGGCGCCGGCCAGGACTGGACGCGATCGTTCCGGCGTCACCGGCTCGGCACCGCGCCATGCGTGACGTCACGGTGGTCGGCAGCCGACTCGCTCACCCGACCCTAGAAGATCTGAGGATGCCAGGATGAAAGAGATAGTCAGCGCGGTGCTCTCCGGCGATGCCCAGGAGAAGGACTTCGCGGCCCTGGAGGTGCCGGAGTCCTATCGCGGTGCCGTTGTTCTGAAAGAAGAGACGGCCATGTTCAGCGGCATGGCAACCTCCGACAAGGATCCGAGCAAATCGGTACACATTCAGGATGTTCCGACTCCGGAACCCGGCCCGGGCGAGGCGCTCGTCGCGGTCATGGCCAGCTCCATCAACTACAACACGGTGTGGAGCTCCCTTTTCGAGCCGCTTCCCACCTTCAAGTTCCTCGAGCGCTACGCCCGTTCCATTCCTGGAGCCGACCGGCACGATCAGCCCTTCCACGTGTTGGGCTCGGACCTGTCCGGTGTGGTCCTGCGTACCGGTCCTGGCGTGAGCAACTGGAAACCGGGGGACCGCGTCGTCGCGCACTGCCTGTCGGTGGAGCTGGAGTCCCCGGATGGCCACGGCGACACGATGCTGGATCCCGCACAGCGCATCTGGGGTTTCGAGACCAATTACGGAGGGCTCGCCGAGCTCGCCCTCGTCAAGACCAACCAGCTGATGCCCAAACCCGGCCACTTGACGTGGGAGGAAGCGGCCTCCTCCGGCCTGGTCAACTCAACGGCGTACCGTCAACTCATTTCCCGCAACGGCGCCGACATGAAGCAGGGCGACGTGGTGCTGATCTGGGGGGCGGGTGGCGGCCTGGGCTCCTATGCGACGCAACTGGCCCTCAACGGTGGCGCGATACCGGTGTGCGTCGTATCCAGCGAGGAGAAGGCCCGGATCGTCAGGGCCATGGGAGCGGAGCTGGTCATCAACCGGGCTGCCGAGGGATACCGGTTCTGGAAGGACGACACCACTCAGGACGTCGGGGAGTGGCGCCGTTTCGGCGCCCGCATCAGGGAGCTCACGGGCGGTGAAGACCCTGACATTGTCCTGGAGCACCCCGGTCGGGAGACGTTCGGAGCCAGTGTCTACGTCACGCGCCGCGGTGGGACGGTGGTCACCTGCGCCTCCACGTCCGGCTACCAGCACGAGTACGACAACCGCTATCTGTGGATGAACCTCAAGCGCATCGTGGGTACTCATTTCGCCAACTATCGCGAGGCGTGGGAAGCGAACCGATTGATCGCACGCGGAATGGTGCACCCCACCCTCAGTCAGGTATTTCCGCTGTCGGCCACAGGCGCTGCCACGCGCGCGGTTCAACGCAATGAGCACAGCGGGAAGGTGGGCGTTCTGTGCCTTGCCCCAACGGAAGGCCATGGGGTCGAGGATGCTGATTTCCGAGAGCGGCACGTGTCTTCGATCAACATCTTCCGGGACCCGCTGTCCTGTCGCCGAGACACCGCTGTCGGCCTGTAGCGACACACTTCGACCTCGCACACTGGAAGGAATGAAGGCATGTTTGTTCCCGCTCAATACCGCCAGCCCGACGTCTCCTGGATGGTGGACCTGATACGCGAGAATCCGCTTGCGCTGTGCGTGACGAACGGCGGTCCGGAGGCCGGGCCATGGGCGACGCACCTGCCGGTGATTCAGGATCCGCGGATGACGGACGACTGGGCTGATGACCTGTCGGGAGGCATGCTCCTGGGACACATGAACCGGAAGAACCCGCACTGGACGGCGCTCGAGGCAGGCCAGCCCGTCCTCCTGGTGTTCGCCGGACCTCACGCGTACGTGTCGCCCACGGTGTACCAGAAGTCGCCGGCCGCGCCGACTTGGGACTTCACCTCTGTCCACGTGCACGGGGTGGTGGAGAAGATCGAGTCCACGGAAGACACTCTCGAAGTCGTCAAGTCCACGGTCCGGGCCTTCGAAGGCGGGCTGGGTACGGGATGGGACATGACGGATTCGGTGGACTACTTCCGTAAGATCGTCGCGGGCGTGGGCGCGTTCCGGGTCAACGTGACCGGCGCGGAGGGGATGTTCAAGCTGAGCCAGGAGCAGGAACCTCATGTCCGCAAGCGGGTGCGTGAGTCCTTCGCCGAGCACCCCTCCGGACAGCACCGGGAAACAGCCCGGCTCATCGGCAAGCTGCCGTGACCGGCCGCCGATCGATGCGGCGGGCGGCGCTCTTCGGATCGCCCGAGAGGTCGTGACCCCGTCTGCGGACACGACTTGAGCCGCCCCTGATGAACTCGGGGGCGGCTGTGGGGTGTTCGACCACGTGACGGCGACCGAACACCTGTAGGACCGGAGGAGGAAGTCAGGCGCTGATCGCCGCGACATCCTCCTCGGGCTCCAGGACCTGTCCGGCGGCGCTGTCAAGTGTTGCGAGCACCCACTTCTCGAACTTGATTCCGGACTGTTCGGCTGCTTTGTTCCACCGACCGATTCGGTTTTCAGGAACGGTCAGCTGCCGTATCGCATCCTGCCGAGCGACCTCGGTCGAGTCAGTGGTTTCGACAGCCTTGATGGCGTTCCGTAGCTGCTTCGTCGTCCACGCTTTGTTCTCCGCCTCGTTCAGCCAGGCTTCTTGCATGTCGACGGTGAGTGAGGCAACTTCGGCGTGGTGCTGGAACGTCAGGCCCGACCTTCGGCGCTGCATGTCGAAGCGTCTCGCGACCCAGGCGTAGTTGCGCAGTGTCTGGTACTTGAGTCCGGCCGTGCGGATGCCCAGCTGGTACCGGTCGGCGTAGTGGTCCTTCCCGTATACAAGCCAATCCCCCAGCCACCAGGAGGACGAATCGACCACTCCGGCCAGCTGGCCACCCGCTCGTTGCCACGAGTCGAAACTGAGGTCGGGCGGCATCTGCAGTCCCACCCGCGTGGTGAGTACGTCGCTGCGCCGCCCTTCGGCGGCTGCTCTTCTCCGCGCCTGGTCCGGCAGCGTGGGTCTGGTGTTCCTGGTGGCAGAAACCGATCTGCTCGAGGTGTTCATCAGTTGCCTCCGCGTATGAAAAAGATGGACAGGCGAAGAAGTGACGAAAGGATAGAGGCCAGGCCAACGGGGCTCGGGCATGGCGCTGCCCCCCTGTAGCCGAAACCCCGGTGGACCAGGGCCGGTGTCCCACGGCGTCAGACCCGGTCGGTGTCCAGCCTTGGGGGGGTCTGAGACCACCCCCGCAGTTCCGGCTGACGCAGTGCCTTGTCGATGACAGCCTCGGCCTCGGCGGGGTGCATCCCTTCCGGAAGGGTGAGCGACAACTGCGCACGGTCAGGGGTCAATCCGGTCAGGTAGGCGTTCCAGGAGACCGGCAATAAGGAGATCAGGCGGACTATTGCCGTCTCCGGGATCATGCTGGCGGCTTCGCCTTCGGAAACTGTGATCTGGATCCGATGCTCAACAGGCATGGTGAAGTCCATCGCTCTCATACGGTGGAGGCGGTGTCCACGTCGGTACCGTGCCCTCGCCGATGACAGGGAGGCGAGTCGGGTAGCGAGCTCGGGTGTCGGATCCGCTGCGTTTGTCTGAAGCTGTGCGCACATGGCCGGTACGGGTCGCTCGACCCGCTCCTGGCCGGCAGAAACGCGGCGAGGCAAAGGCGCCGGGCGCAGGGTCGTTTCGGGCTGGTCCGCAGCGCTGCCAGGGCGGTGGTTCAGCCGGCCGGCGGGTCATCCGCGTTCTTATGGGACTCGGCTCAGGCCGGGGTCACCCCCAGTCGTGAACGTTTTCGGCCAGGGACATGAGGATGTCGAGCCCGGATGCCAGTGCTTCCTGGGCCACGTGGTGAACAGCGTTCCCAGCGGAGGCCGGCGATACCGCCTCGCGGGAATCGGCCATGGCATTCGCCGGCGCCGTGAAGAGCAGGGTGCCGGCTCCCAGGAAGGAGCAGAGCATCAGCGTGAACGATGTGCGGAAGCGTGCGTCGCTGTTTCTGCGGCGGGTGTAGGACGGCATTGTGGTGTGACTCCCCCTCAGTTCTGCAAGGCATTTCTTCGCCTCGCGGGGACAACACTGCCCTTGAGGAGCTACTCGATCGAGGTGCCCATGTGGTCAGGTTGCTGCAGATCGCTGTGCCACATGCTGCATCGGGCGCGGAGAGAGATATTCCTGTTGCCCACCTTGTAGCGGGCCGGTATGGCGGGCGCAGATCGGCAATTTCCGTACCCGGAAAGCCCTTTCTGTGGTGGTTCGGCGGATTCGGCTGATTCGCCACGTCGGCCGCACGGCGTCCTCCGGCTGGGCGACGGTCTCCTGGCACTGGGCCGAGCAGCCCGTCACGTCCGATCAACGCAACGAGATTCTCCGGCTAGCACTCGATGATGTTCACCGCAAGCCCGCCCCGCGCCGATTCCTTGCACTTCACGCACATGGAGTGGTCTTGATGCCCCGACGGTTGAGGTCGACCAGCAGCCTGCGGACCGATATGCCGGCGGCATAGTCGCGATAGAGCTGGGCCAGAACAGGACCAGTCACCGGGTCGACCTTCAAGATCCCGTTGCGGCACTTGGGGCAGGTCTCCAGCTTCTTGCCGAACTCCCACTTGGGGCAGGTTTCGCAACGGTAGTACCCGAACCGGCCACGGTTGGAGTGGGGGAGTCCCTTGTTCCGCCGACGCTCGAAGGTGTCGCGCCAGGAGTCGGCCTTCCGGCCATGCCTCCACATCCGCCCGACCCCTTCATGAATCGGTGCCGGTCAGGCATAACGTCCTCACTGCGCGGTTTAGTTCCTGCGCTCAGTGCGACGGGCGGGCCACGACCCTATCCGGCGCCGGGCAGCGACACCCGGACGGCGAGTCCTCCGCCGGGGTTGGGGGCCAGGGCCAGCTCGGCGTGGTGCGCGCGGACGATGCTGGAGACGATGGCCAGGCCGAGACCGTGGCCGCGGCGCGTGGGGTCCTGCTCGGCCAGGCGGCCGCTGCCGCGCAGGAAGGGTTCGGTGAGGCGGTCGACGGTGTCGGACACGGACGGTCCGGTGTTGGTGACGGTCAGAAGGGTGCGGCCGGGTCGGGCCGGGTCTGGGCCGGTGGTCAGGGAGAGCGATCCGCCCGTGGGCAGGTTGTGGCGTACGGCGTTGTGGAGCAGGTTCAGGACGAGCTGGCGCAGCAGTACGCCGTTGCCGGTGACCGGGGCCTGGCGGGTGTCGGCGAAGACGGCGATGCCGCGTGTCCTGGCCTCCTCGCCCACGGTGTCGACGGCGCCCCGGGCGGTGTCGGCGAGGTCGAGCCGCTCCATGGCCGGCGGGGTGTTGTCGAGGGCGGAGAGCTGCAGCAGGGCGTCGGTGATGTCGATGCCGCGCTGGTTGGTCTCGCGGAGCCGGGAGACCAGCCGGCGGTAGTCCTGGCCGTCGGGGTCGGCGACGGCCACGTCGAGCATGGTGCGGCTGACGGCGAGCGGGGTGCGCAGTTCGTGCGAGGCATTGGCGGCGAAGCGCTGCTGGGCGTCGAAGGACCGCTGCAGGCGGGCGAGCATGTCGTCGAAGGTGTCGGAGAGCTCGGTGAACTCGTCGCGGGGACCGGTGAGTCCGATGCGGTGGTCCAGGGAGCCGTCGGCGGCCCGGCGAGCCGCTCGGGTGATGTCCTGGAGGGGGCGCAGGACGCGGCCCGCGATGAGCCAGCCGGCGCCGAGCCCGATCAGTGCGAGCAGCAGCAGGGTGACGCCGGATGCCTTGACCAGGGCCTGAAGGATGTCCGGACGTGTGGCGACGGCAGCGGCCTGCGGGTTCACGTCGCCCAGCGGGTAGTTGGGCACGAAGCGCATGGCCAGGTAGACCACGACCAGGCTGAACGCCCCGGCGACGACGACGAAGAGGGCGTAGGTGAGGGTGAGCTTCATCCTGGCGGTCAGCCGCCGCGGCCGCCCGGACCGCGCCGGGCCCTCGGCCGTGTCCGCTCCTCCGGCTCGGTGGGGTGCGGGCGCGCGCCTCACCGCGTGTGCCCCGCTGCCCCGTGGTGCCCCGCAGGCCCGGCGAGACGGTATCCGACACCGGGCACGGTGTGGATGGCCGATGGTTCACCGAGCCGTTTGCGGAGCGTGGACATGGTGATGCGTACCGCGTTGGTGAACGGGTCGGCGTTCTCGTCCCAGGCCCGTTCCAGCAGCACCTCCGCGCTGACGACGCCGCCCCGCGCGGTCATGAGGACTTCCAGGACGGCGAACTGTTTCCTGGTGAGCGCCACGTATCTGCCGTCGCGGAAGACCTCACGCCGGAACGGGTCCAGCCGGATTCCGGCGTAGTCGATGACGGGGGGTGTGCCGTCCTTGGGCCGGCGGGCCAGCGAACGCAGACGCACGACCAGCTCCTTCAGATCGAAGGGTTTCGTCAGGTAGTCGTCGGCGCCGATCTCGAACCCGGCGACCTTCTCGTTGATCAGGCCCGCCGCGGTCAGCATGAGCACACGGCAGCCGAGGCGCCGCTCCACGATGATCCGGCACACGTCGTCCCCGTGCGTCCCGGGGATGTCGCGGTCCAGCACGACGACGTCGTACTCGTTCACATCGAGGCGCTCCAGGGCGGTGTCCCCGTCCGTGGCGATGTCGGAGGCGATGGCTTCGAGCCTCAGTCCCGCCTGCACCGCCTCGGCGAGATACAGCTCGTCCTCGACAATCAGCACCCGCATACGGCCTCTCCTGCTCTGCGCCTCACTTGGCCGGTCGTCGGCCTGCCCGTACCGACCCCATGGGAACAGTACGGGCCTATCGAAAACGTATCGGGAAATCGAAACGGTCCGACAACACGGACCGCCGTTCACTCGGAGCATCGGTCCGCGGCACCCGCCGCCCGTACGAGATGCCCGGAGGCGCACATGCACGACGACCCCACCGCGAACCGCTCCGCCACGGCGGCGCGGCGCTTCCCCGGGCGGACGGCGGCAGGAGCGGGCGCGGCCGCGGTGGTGGCGCTGGCAGCGATCTGGGGCGTGACGGCGCGGAGCGAACCGGCCGTGCGGGCCACGGCGGCGGACCACGTGGCGGACGGCGGTGAATCGGGTGCGGAGGCCGCTCCGGACGACACCGACGGAGGTGACCGCCCGGACGGTCGTGAGCTCACCCCGTTCGACACCGGGTACCCGGCCGTCGGCCGTCTGGACGAACGCCTGCTGAAGGCCGTGCAGAAGGCCGCCCGGGACGCCCGCGAGGACGGCATCGAATTCCGCGTCACCTCGGGATGGCGCAGCAAGGCGCACCAGCAGCGCCTGCTGGACGAGGGCATCGAGAAGTACGGGAGCGCCGAGAAGGCGAGGCAGTTCGTGAACACCCCGCAGAAGTCGACACATGTGTCCGGGAAGGCGGTCGACATCGGCCCCACCGACGCCGACGACTGGCTCATACGCCACGGCTCCGACTACGGCCTGTGCCAGGTCTACAGCAACGAGATGTGGCACTTCGAGCTTCTGACCGAACCAGGTGGCACCTGCCCGGCGCCCCTGAGCAGCGCGGCCGGCTGACCGGCGATGAGTTCAGCCCGTGAGTCGACGCCAGCCCCTTCCGAAGGACATGCCATGGCAGATCTGCGCGAGGACCCCTACCCGGATGTGCACATCGGAGGCGGATTCTCCGATCCCGCCGAGACACCGACCGCCGTTCCCGGTCCCGGCCCGGGACGGCACGGGGACCGGATCCTCATTGCTGCCGCGGTGGCGACGGGGTTCGTGCTGGTCTGCCACTCGTTCGTGCCCGATGTGCCGGGCAACCTGGGCAGCCTGCTCGAAACCGTGCTGCCCTGGACCGGCCTGGCCGTACCGGTGCTGCTCCTGGCCGCCCTGTTCCGCAGGTCCGTGCCGGCGGTCGTCGCCGCCCTCCTTCTCGGTGCCGTGTGGTCCGCCCTGTTCGCGCCCCTGTTCCTCGGCGGGCGCGGCGACGCCGAGCCGAACCTGACCGTGGTGACCCACAACGTCCATGCCGCCAACCCCGACCCCGGCGCGACCGCCCGGACGCTGCTGGCCGCCGACCCCGACCTGGTTGCCCTGGAGGAGATCACCGACGATGCGCTGCCTGCCTACCGGAAGGTGCTGGACCGCCGGCTCACCCACTCCGTGCACATCGGCACCGTCGCACTGTGGAGCCGCTACCCCATCATCGAATCCCGGCGCGTCACCATCGATCCCGGCTGGAGCCGCTCCCTGCGCGCCCTCGTCCGGGGACCGAAGGGCCCCCTCGCCGTCTACGTGGTCCACCTGCCCTCGGTCCGCGTCGGCGCATCCGGCTTCGCCACGGCCCGGCGCGATGACACCCTCACTGCCCTTGTCCGGGCCCTCGACCACGAACAGCAGAAGAAGGTCCTGCTGCTGGGCGACCTCAACGGCACCACCACCGACCGCAGGCTCGCATCACTGACCTCCCGGCTGACTCCCGTCAAGGACAGGGCCGGAACCGGCTTCGGCTTCAGCTGGCCCGCGGCCTTCCCTCTTGCCCGCATCGACCACGTCCTGGCCCGGGGTATCACCCCCATCGATGCCTGGACCCTCCCTGCAACCGGCAGTGACCACCGTCCGATCGCCGCCGCCCTCAAGACATAGCCGACGCGGCGGGCCCGGACCGTCTCTCCCCCGGAGTAATTGACGTACTGTCAGCACCCCGCGGGTCGATGGCGAGGCTTCCGGAGCCGTGAGGGCGCGATGGGCGGGAAAGTCCGAAAAAGATCGCTCAGGCGGTCCGGGTGGCCGCTTGACGTGCGTGTTTTGCCGTGCTTTTACCGTGCGGAACGGTGGTGGGAAATGGTGCGGGGCATGTCCGCGAAGTAGCGCAGCACCAGCACCTCCCGCTGGCGCCGTTGCAGCCCCCGCATCGCCTTGATCAGCGC
>NZ_JBSFET010000085.1:0-25183 GCF_053594575.1 Streptomyces sp. NPDC001880 | reverse complement strand
GATCGGCCTGGGGATCGGGGGGTACACGGCCGGACGGAGGGCCCGGCGGCCGCTCGCGGCTGTGCCGCCGTGGCCCGCGGTCTAAGCTTGGCTTTCAGCCATGGGCACCTGGCGCGCGCGGTCTGCTGCCGCTCTCGCAGCGCCCTGACGAGGAGTCCGGTTGCCTGCCCGATATCCGTGCCGACGGTGCTGGAGGGCCTGGGATTCGGAGGTCCCTCCGGCATCGCCAAGGAACGGATCAGGCTGGTTGAGGTCAGTAGAACATCCAGGCCGGTACCAAGTTGCCGTTGAAAGTGAACATCACTTCGCCGGCCACGCACGGTGGGGCTGAATTCGCCACAGCGGCCGCTTGGGTAGGGTCTCCGTAGTTGCCCATCCAGCGCCAGGTCTTGAGAGACCTTTCCGCAGCAATGCCTTGCTTGATTTTGATCCCTTCCTCCACGGAAAGAACTCGATCAGCAGCGATTTCCTCGTTTTGATTCGCCATGCCGCTCCTCCTGTTCAGTAGCTGGTTGTAGCGGTCAGCTACAGAGTGTGCCCAACTGCACCGATTCGCTAGACACGAGGTCGGCGTGCCAGCCGAAGGAGTGCAAGGTCTACCGCAGTGGCCCTGGGCCCGCCGATGTCCCGGAGCCGGAATCTCCTGCGGCACCTCACCGCCCAGTGACCACCCCCGACAAGCTCGCCCAGGAAGCCGCACGACTTCTCGCCCGCATCCGTGAGTGGGAGTTCTCGCTTCCGTGTCCGGGATGGTTCTCAGCCTGATGTCCGGCCTTGGGCGCTGTGGGCCAGGCCGGTTCGGGTGTTGCTATGGGGGTGTTGAGCAGTGATGGCCGGGCGCTGGTGCAGGACAAGCAGTGAGGATTGGCTGGTCACTGAGTGAGGAATGCCTGGTCAGTGGGGCGGGAGCTCCAAGAGGGGTGGGCCCGGCATTAGCCGGTCACGGGCGTCCCGGCTGCTCGACGTCGCTCACGCACTGGGGTCATCCAGGCCGCCGTGGCCGCAGGAATCCCGTATGCGTGACCTGTCCTGTTCTCCTGGTGGGGCGGTATGGCCTGCGGTCTCGCGACCGCCCGTGAATGCGGCCGGACCGCGGTGGCCGACATGTGGCGCGATGTCCTGGACCGCGACCGCACCGGCGCTCTCCTGCCCAGGACGTGGGCGGCCGCGCGAGGCCTGCGCACTCATCCTCCGCTCCGTTTGAGGAGGCGGACCACGCCCCGACCCGTCGGCGCCGACCAGGACGACGACACCGTGGAGCTGCTCGCGCCCTGGTCGCGGGTGTGGGGCTGGCCGCCCGCCCTTTCCACTGCGGTACGCCGCTTGAAGCCGGCGGGGGCCTCCACCCCTCGTTGCGCCGGCGTCCCGGTGCCGTTCGAGCAGACCGTCGCACAGGAGGAGAACCTGGTGACGCTGCCTGCCAGGGCCGGCCCGGCCGGGAGGTCCCGGGGCCGGATTCCCAAGCCGCATCAGGCGGGGCCGGAGCCGATGACGTCGTGTATGTCGCTTACGCCGTGGCTTCCGGGGCGATCTCTGCGATCAGGCCCTGGACGAGGGTCTTGATCTCGTCGCGGATGGGCCGGACGGCTTCGACGCCCTGTCCGGCCGGGTCCTCGAGCTTCCAGTCGAGGTAGCGCTTGCCGGGGAAGACCGGGCAGGTGTCTCCACAGCCCATCGTGATGCACACGTCGGACTCGCGGACGGCGTCGATCGTGAGGATCTTCGGAGTCTCGGCGGAGATGTCGATGCCGACCTCGGCCATCGCTTCGACGGCGGCGGGGTTCACAGTCTCCCCGGGGTTGGAGCCGGCGGAGCGGACCTCGACGCGGTCCCCGGCCAGGTGGGTCAGCCAGGCGGCGGCCATCTGGGAGCGGCCGGCGTTGTGGACGCAGACGAACAGGACGGACGGCTTGCCGGAGGACTCGGCCATATTGATCGTTCTCTCTCGTCGCATGGCGGCACCAGCCGCCAATGACTTCAGCCCCAGCTGGTATCAGCAGGCAATGATGTGAGAGTATCAGTGCATGCTGACTTCAGTCGATCCTGATGTGATCCGGGTGCTGGGCGATCCGCTCCGCCTCCGGATCGTGACCCTGCTGGCGCGCGAGACGCTCTGCACGACGCACCTGGTCGAGGAGACCGGGGCCAAGCAGACCAACCTCTCCAACCACCTGAAGGTCCTGCGCGAGGCCGGGCTGGTGGAGACCGAGCCGTGCGGCCGCTTCACCTACTACAAGCTCAAGCCCGAGGTCCTGGCCGGTCTGTCCGAGCAGTTCGCCGCGCTGGCCGAGTCCGCACGTACCGCCGGCGAGAACAAGAGGGCCTGCCCGTGACCTCCACCGAACCCACCACCACCGCCACGGCGACCGGTGACGACTCGATCGTCAAGAAGCTCTCCACCCTCGACCGCTACCTCGCGGTGTGGATCCTGCTCGCCATGGCCGTCGGCCTGGGCCTGGGGCGGCTGATCCCCGGGATGAACGATGCGCTGGCGAAGATCGAGATCGGCGGGATCTCGCTGCCGATCGCGCTCGGCCTGCTCGTGATGATGTACCCGGTGCTGGCCAAGGTCCGCTACGACAGGCTCGACACCGTCACCGGCGACCGCAAGCTGATGGTGTCCTCGCTGGTCATCAACTGGATCGTCGGCCCGGCGGTCATGTTCGCGCTCGCGTGGATCTTCCTGCCGGACCTGCCCGAGTACCGCACCGGATTGATCATCGTCGGCCTCGCCCGCTGCATCGCCATGGTCATCATCTGGAACGACCTCGCCTGCGGCGACCGCGAAGCCGCAGCCGTACTCGTCGCCCTCAACTCCGTGTTCCAGGTCATCGCGTTCGGCCTGCTCGGCTGGTTCTACCTCGACGTGCTGCCCCAGTGGCTGAATCTCGGCGACGGCCAGGGCCTGGACGTCTCCGTCCGGCACATCGCCCTCAACGTCATCATCTTCCTCGGCATCCCGCTGCTGGCCGGCTTCCTCACCCGCCGCATCGGCGAGCAGAAGATGGGCCGCGAGAACTACGAGACCAAGTTCCTGCCGAAGATCGGCCCCTGGGCGCTGTACGGGCTGCTCTTCACGATCGTCATCCTGTTCGCCCTCCAGGGGAAGACGATCACCTCGCAGCCCCTGGACGTGGTCCGGATCGCACTGCCGCTGCTCGTCTACTTCGCGATCATGTTCTTCGGCACCTTCCTGCTCGGCAAGGGACTGGGGCTGGCCTACGACCGCACCGCGACCCTGGCGTTCACCGCGGCGGGCAACAACTTCGAGCTCGCCATCGCCGTCGCCATCGCGACCTTCGGCGTCACCTCCGGCCAGGCCCTGTCCGGCGTCGTCGGCCCGCTCATCGAGGTGCCCGTCCTGATCGGGCTCGTGTACGTGTCCCTGGCCTGGCGCAAGAAGTTCAGCCCCGCAGCACTCACCACCCCGGGAAGGGACGACTGATGCACTGCCTCGACTGCCGCACCACGGGAACGAACAGCACCACCGTCGGCGTCTGCCAGGGCTGCGGAGCCGGAGTCTGCGCGGCGCATGCCCGTATCGCGACCCGGAGCGTGCGACGCGGCAGCCTGATCGGCACCCCCGGCGAGGCCAAGGCACGGACGGTGCTGTGCCCGGTGTGTGCCGCAGTCGAGGCACCGGCCGCACCGGCTCCGGCTGCCCCGTGACCGGCACGGTGGACGTGGTGGTGATCGGCGGCGGACAGGCAGGGCTCGCCGCTGGGTACCACCTGCGCCGCAAGAAGCTGGACTTCGTCATCCTCGACGCCCAGGAAGAGCCGGGCGGTGCCTGGCAGCACACCTGGGACTCCCTGCACCTGTTCTCCCCGGCCGCCTTCTCCTCCCTGCCCGGCCGCCTCATGCCCACCCAATCCGGCGAGGAGTACCCGGACGCCGGACACGTGGTGGAGTACCTGACCGACTACGAAACGCGCTACGGCCTGCCCGTCCACCGCCCGGTCCGCGTCCAGGCGGTGCGCCGGGACGCGGACCGTCTGCGGGTGGAGACGGACACCGGTGCATGGTCGGCGAGGGCGGTCGTCTCGGCGACCGGTACCTGGTGGCGCCCCTTCCTCCCGGCCGTCCCAGGTCGGGGAGTATTCACCGGCCGTCAGCTCCATACCACCGGCTTCCGCAGCCCATCCGACTTCGCCGGACAGCGGGTCGTCGTGGTCGGCGGCGGGAACTCCGGCGCGCAGATCGCCGCCGACCTGGCGGTGGCAGACGACGTCGACCTGACCTGGGTCACCCAGCGCCCACCCCGCTTCCTCGCCGACGACATCGACGGCCGCGCACTCTTCGACGCCGCCACCGCCCGCCGCCGCGCCCTGGACGAGGGTCGCACCGACACCGGGGGCGTCGCTTCGCTCGGCGACATCGTCGCCGTCCCACCGGTCCGTGCAGCGCGGGACGCCGGACTGCTGAAGGCCCAGCCGATGTTCGAGCGGTTGGTCGCCAACGGCGTCCGGTGGAGCGACGGAACGTCCGCACCGGCGGACGCGGTGATCTGGTGCACCGGCTTCCGACCCGCCCTCTCCCACCTCGCCCCGCTGGGCCTGCGCGGGACTCGTGGCCACATCGCCGCCGACGGCACCCGCGCGGTCGGCGAGCCACGGTTGCACCTGCTCGGCTACGGCGACTGGACGGGACCGGCCTCCGCCACCCTCATCGGAGTGGGGCGTCCCGCACGCGATGCCGTCCGGCAGATCACCGAGCTGCTGGCCTGAGTGTCGGAGGCATGCGGGCCAGATCCGGAAAAGGTTGCCAGTCCGTGCGGCGTTGCTCGGACGCCGGTCTTCGTGCGACTACTGGCCTGCAGCCAGGCCAGTGCTTCGCCTCTCCCGAAGGCCATCCATCTGAGCTCACCAGCCTGCTTGACCTTGGCAACAGCAGACGCAAAAGCATCACGGCTTCAGGGTGACCCCGGCCCCGCGCAGCAGTGCGGCGAGGTCGTCGGGGATGGGCATGGGAGTGGTCAGTCCGTCCCGGGTGCGGCCGGTGTTGCCATTGGGGTACTTCCCGGCCGCCGAGCCGGGGCCGGCCACCGCCAGTCGCACGAGCTGGCCGAGGACTTCCCTCGGGTCCCGGTCGTGTACGGCGAGGCGGAGCATCACCGCGTGGGTTCGGGTGTGGGCCATCGGCCAGGGCTGGGAGAGGACGTGAGCCCGCCCGGCGGCCCGCCACCTCTCCTGCATCGGCCCCGGTGCGCGGGCGGCGGCCATCTCGGCGGTGAACGCTGCGCGTATCGGCTGGGACATCGGGACGCGGCGAGGCATGACAGATCTCCAATAGTTCAGGATTTCCTGGATTCAAGCATCTGTGTATCGTTCTGTCCATGCTGACCCTCGCTACCGAGCTTGACGTCCTGACCCGGTTCGGCCGGGCGCTGGCCGACCCGATCCGCTGCCGGTTGCTGCTCGTCCTGCGTGAGGCTCCGGGCTATCCGTCCGACCTCGCCGAGGCGCTGGGCATCTCCCGCACCCGGCTGTCGAACCACTTGGCGTGCCTGCGCGACTGCGGTCTGGTCGTGGCCGCACCCGAGGGCCGCCGCACCCGCTACGAGTTGGCCGACGAGCGCCTCGGGCACGCGCTGGACGACCTGCGCACCGCGGTCCTCGCGGTCGAGGCGGACAAGACCTGTGCGGACGCCGCGGAGAAGGGCTGCTGCTGACCATGACCGCCGAGATATCCCTGGGCTCCGCTCCTGACCGCCGTGACCTACTGGCCCGGCGCATACGCCTGCTGGTCGCCGCGACCATCACGTACAACGTCATCGAGGCCATCGTCGCGATCACCGCCGGGACGATGGCCTCCTCCACCGCGTTGGTCGGCTTCGGCCTGGACTCGGTCATCGAGGTGTCCTCCGCCGCGGCGGTCGCCTGGCAGTTCTCTGCCCGCGAGCACGCAGTGCGCGAGGCCAGGGAGAAAGCCACCCTGCGGATCATCGCGGTGTCGTTCTTCGTTCTTGCCGCGTATGTCACCGTCGACGCCGGCCTGGCGCTGGCGGGCACGGGAGAAGCGGAGCAGTCGGTCCCCGGCATCGTCATCGCCGCGCTGTCCCTGGCGATCATGCCGTTCCTGTCCGCCGCCCAGCGCAAGGCCGGACGCGAACTGGGTTCGGCCAGCGCGGTCGCCGACTCCAAGCAGACCCTGCTGTGCACCTACCTCTCCGCCGTCCTCCTGGTCGGTCTGGTCCTCAACGCCACGCTCGGCTGGTCCTGGGCCGACCCGATCGCCGCCCTGGTCATCGCCGCCATCGCGGTCAAGGAAGGCCGCGACGCCTGGCAGGGAAAGGGCTGCTGCACGTCGCCAGCCGCCGCGGTGCCGCCCTCAGGCGCCGAAGTGGACACTTGCGGCTTCCTACCCGGTTGCGACTGCTGCTGACCGGTGCGGGGACACGGGCCCGACGGGAGATGGACAGCGGTTGCGGCCGCAGGGCCGCCCGCCCTCCTCATTCCTCGTCTGCGGAAGCCTTACTGGGCAGGGGGGCTCAGGTCACCGGGCAGATCCGGAAGCCGGAAGGGGCAGCGGCCCCACATGTTGATGTGGTGCCGCGGATGTTTCTCAGCCCCCGATCCTGATTCCGGGCTCACCTGGCCACTGCGGTACGCATCCGCTTCAGGACGTGCGCGGCGTCGCGGCCCACGCCGCGCAGGGTCTTGGACGAGAAGCTGCGCTGGAACTCCATGCCGATGAAGCCGAGTCCCGGGACCGCGGTGGAGAGGCCGCCCCGGTGCAGTGGCTCGCCGTTAGCGTCGAGGCCGCCGCTGTCGCGCAGGAAAGGGAACGTGACGCGGTATCCGGTGGCAAGTACGACCGCGTCAACCGCTTCCTTCGTTCCGTCGGCCCACACGACGCCGTCGGCCGTGAAGCGGCTGAACATGTCGCGTCGGTCGACGCCGTGCTGGTTCAGGGCGGTGCGGTAGTGGCCGTCATCGAGCACCGACACCGGGACCTTCTCCAGCAGCTGCCGGATCGGTGCGATGTCGAGGCGGGTGTGCTTGAGCCACCAGTGCAGGTCCCGGCCGAGCGGGCGCTGGGGTGTCCATCCGATTGGGCGCCGGGTGGCCAGGGTGGTGTCGGCGAGCGGGCCGAGTTCGGCGGCGATCTGGATCGCGGAATTGCCTCCGCCGACCACGACGACCCGCTGCCCGGCGAACGTCTCCGGGCTGCGGTAGCCGGCGGCGTGCAGCACCCGGCCGCCGAAGTCCGCCTGTCCGGGAACGTCCGGCATGAAGGGTGTGCCGTAGTCGCCGGTCGCGGCGACGACCGCCCGAGCGGTGAACTCCCGCCCGTCCTCGGCCCGCACGGACCAGGTGCCGTCCTGGCGTGTCACGGAGGTGACGGTCGTCGAGGTGCGGATGTCGGCGGGCAGACGGTTGGCGTAGTCGCGGAGGTAGTCCACCACTTCGTCCCGCTGCGGGTAGCGGTCCGGGGCGCCGGGGAAGCGTATACCGGGCAGGGACGAGTACCGGGCCGGGGAGAACAGGGTGAGGCTGTCGTAGTGCCTGGGCCAGGACCCGCCCGGCTCCTCGGCGCCCTCCAGCACCAGAATGCGGGTGAAGCCGTGGCGCGGGGCGAGGGCCGCGGTGGCCAGGCCGGACTGCCCGGCACCGATGACGACGAGATCGGCATGCTCCATGAGAACGTGAACCCTTTCGATGAGTCGTTGTTTCGGGAAGTGACGAAATGTTGGGCATGAAGTGGTGACAGAGAACAACAGCGAACAGCCCGCGGTGGATCCGGCGACGGCCGACTTCCTCAAGGCCCTGGCCAGCGAAACCCGTCAGAAGGTGATGCAGCAGTTCACCGGGGGGATCGAGCTGACGGTCGGCGAGATTGCCCAGCGGTGCGCACTGAAGCCCTCGACCGCTTCAGAACACCTGAGCCTGCTGCGCCGAGGCGGGTTGGTGGTCTCCCGCAAGGAGGGCAAGCAGGTCTTCTACCGGGCTGATGGAGCCACCATGGCCGAGCGCGTCTCCGCCCTCCAGGCGTATCTGGCGCGGTGCTGCCCGCCCGACTGCACCGGCTGACCTGCCGGCGCGGGGCCGCTGGCCGTTGATCAGGTGCGCAGGTCGAGCATGGCGGACATGGCCGCCACGACGGACGGGGCGACCTGGTAGTACACCCAGGTCCCGCGCCGCTCCGAGGTCAGCAGGCCGGCCTCGCGCAGCTTCTTCAGGTGGTGGGAGACGGTCGGTTGGGAGACGCCGACGTCGGAGATGTCGCACACGCACGCCTCACCGCCCGGATGCGAGGCGACCTTGGAGAACAGGCGCAGCCGCACCGGGTCCGACAGGGCCTTGAACATCGCGGCCATCTTCTCAGCGTCGTCCTGCGACAGCTCCCCAGCGGTGATCGGCGGGCAGCACGGCGCTACAGTCCCCGCGCCGAGGGCCGGCAGCTCCGCAATCTCTGACTTCGACATATGTCTATGTTGACACTCGTCGATACCCAGTGGCAAGCTCCAGATATCGACAGCAATCGAAGCAGCGGTCGGAGCGGCCGCCTAACTCGGAGGACATCACCGCCATGACCACCACTGCAGACCTGCCGGTCGTCGTCATCGGAGCCGGCCCCGCCGGGCTGGCAGCCGCCGCCCACCTGGTCGAGTACGGCATCGAACCACTGGTGCTGGAAGCCGGAGACACCGCCGGAGCGACGGTGCGCGAGTGGTCCCACGTGCGGCTGTTCTCCACTTGGGGCGAGATCGTCGATCCCGCCGCCGAGAAGCTCCTCGCCCCGACCGGCTGGACCAAGCCCGACGCGGCCACCTACCCGACCGGCGGGGACTGGGCCGAGCAGTACCTCCAGCCCCTCGCCGACGTACTCGGCGACCGTGTCCGCACCAGCGCCCGGGTGACCGGCGTCTCCCGCACCGGCCGCGACCGCATCGTCGACGCCGACCGCGAAACCCAGCCCTTCGTCGTCCACGTTGCCTACACCGACGGCCGCGAGGAACGCCTCTTCGCCCGCGCCGTCATCGACGCCTCCGGCACCTGGACCACCCCCAGCCCGGCCGGCGCCAGCGGCCTGCCCGCCCTCGGCGAAAAGACGGCAGCCGACCGCATCACCTACCGCGTCCCCGACCTCAAGGACCCGGCCGTCCGCGCCCGCTACGCAGGCAAGCGCACCGCCGTCATCGGCTCCGGCGCCTCCGCGTTCACCGCCCTGGCCACCCTCGCCGACCTCGCGAAGGACGAGCCCGGCACACACGCGGTGTGGATCCTGCGCCGCGGCATCAGCGGCTCCACCTTCGGCGGCGGCACCGCCGACCAGCTCCCCGCCCGCGGCGCCCTCGGCCTCGCCGCGAAGGCAGCCGTCGACAACGGCCACGCCGACGCGGTCACCGGCTTCCGCACCGAGGCCATCGAACGCGACACCGACGGCCGCCTGATCCTGGCCGACGAGGACGGACGCCGCCTCGACCCGGTCGATGAGGTGACCGTCCTGACCGGCTTCCGCCCCGACCTGTCCTTCCTCTCCGAGATCCGCCTCGGCCTCGACGAACGCCTCCAGGCCCCCGTCGAGCTCGCCCCGCTCATCGACCCCAACCAGCACTCCTGCGGCACCGTCTACCCCCACGGCCACCGCGAACTCTCCCACCCCGAACCCGGCATCTACCTGGTCGGCATGAAGTCCTACGGCCGCGCCCCCACCTTCCTCGCTATGACCGGCTACGAGCAGGTCCGCTCCATCGTCGCCGCGATCGCCGGCGACCTGGAATCCGCCGACAAGGTCGAACTCACCCTCCCCGAAACCGGAGTCTGCGGCGGCGCCGGACTCTTCGACGACCCGGCAGCCGAACAGACCGACGCCGGAGGCTGCTGTGCTGCTCCGGCACCCGCACTCGTACAGATCGGCGTCGGCACCTCTCTGCCGGTCGCGGCCGCCGAGGGAACCCCGTCGTCCGGCAGCTGCTGCTGACCTGATCCCAGCGCCCCGGCCCCCGACGGCCGCCGGGGCGCTTCCAACCTGTGTCAGGAGGATCGTCATGTCCCGAGTACAGCTCGCACTGTGCGTCCCCGACCTTCCCGCCTCGATCGCCTTCTACAGCAAGCTTTTCGGTACCGAGCCGGCCAAACTGCGTGACGGCTACGCCAACTTCGCCATCACCGCCCCCCCCGCTCAAACTCGTCCTCATCCAGGGCACACCGGACGAGGACACGCGCATGGACCACCTCGGCATCGAAGTCGACACCACCGAAGCCGTCCACGCCGCCACCACCCGCCTCACCGACCAAGGCCTGGCCACCGGCATCGAGAACGACACCACCTGCTGCTACGCACTCCAGGACAAAGTCTGGGTCCACGGCCCCGGCCAGGAACCGTGGGAGGTGTACGTCGTCAAGGCCGACGCCGACTCCCTGGCCAAACAGAAGAGCAGCATCTGCTGCGCGGACCCAGCCGTCACCGGAGCAGGCCCGGCCGCACCAGTCGAGGCCGGTGGCTGCTGCCCGTGACCGAGCTCAATACGCGCGGGGTCCTGATCGGCACAGGGGACAGGTCGCGGCCCCGCGCAGTACTCCCGGCCTTGTGCATCACACAGATCACCAGCTGGGGAATCGTCTACTACGCCTTCCCCGTGCTCAACCCCACCATCCCCGCCGACACCGGCTGGCCCACCGGCGCAACGACAGCCGCGTTCTCCGCAGCCCTGCTCATCTCCGCCTTCGCCGGAATCCGGGTCGGCCGGATCATCGACCACCGCGGCCCGCGCACCGTCATGACCGCAGGCTCCGTCCTCGGCGTGGCAAGCCTGCTCATCATCGCCGCCGCACCCAACCTGCCCGTGTTCTTCGCCGGTTGGCTGCTGGCGGGACTGGCCTTGGCGGCCACCGGCGCTGTCACGTTGTTGGGTGTGTGAGTGCCTGACGGTGCGTCGGGGCGTGGCGGGGGTCGGGTTTCGGGCCGGTGTTCAGGCTGCGGCGGGCTGGCCGGCAGCGCCGGTGACCTGGTCCCAGATGGCGAAGCGGATGGTCATCTCGGTGCGGTAGCTGGGAGCGGTCATCAGGTGGCGGCGGGGTCGGAAGTGCGGTGAGATGCTGCTGAACGCGGCCAGGAACCGCTGGGCTGCGCCGACGCTGCGGAAGCTTTTCATGGCGCGTTCGCGTTGCCGGGTCGGCTGGTGGCTGTTCTCCGCCCGGTTGTTCAGGCCCTTGTGGGAACGGTGCTCGACCGAGGGCATCAGCTCCCGGTGGCGCCCGCTTCGATGGTGCGGCCGGTGAGCTGTGTCAGTCCTGCCACGGCGCGGCCCCCGCCCTGGGCGAGCCGGCCGCCGAGGCGCGTGGCGAGCCGGGTGGTGCCGATGCGTCCGGCGCCGCCGAGTGCGGCACTGGTTCCTCCGGTGGCGACGGCCGCGCCGAGCATGAGCCCGCCGAGCAGCAGGCCCTTGCCGAGCCCGCTGCGCCGCGGCGGGCTGACAGGGCCGGGTGAGGCGGCGCCGCCCAGGGGCGAGTTGCCGAGCCGGTGGCGGGCGCGTGCCACTGCTCCGCGGGTGGAGCGGGCGAGTCTCTTGCGGTAGATGAACGCGGCGACGCAGACGCAGTCCAGGAGGACGAACCGAATGGTGACACCGCCCGGCAGGTCGCTTTCCGGTGTGTTCAGTATGGCGTTGACGACGACGATGAAGACGGACAGGGAAGCGATGGAGGCGAGTATCAGGGCGAGGCCGCGGGCGATGGCCGCGGCCCGGTCCCACAGCCAGGCCCGGCCGGGGCCGGGCAGGATCCCCGCGGCGAGGGCCACCTTCGCGATCATCGCCTCGATGGCGATCTGCAGCTGGGCGAAGAGGAACGCAGCGTTCAGGACGATGACGAACGCGCAGGTGAGGAACGCGGCCAGGAGCATGAAGATGGCGCCGCCGACCTTGTCCATTGACGCTTTCTTCAGCGTGCCCGCGTTCGGCACGCACGCCTTCTCGAACGCCGCGATGGGCCTGCTGTGTGGACCTGTTCCAGCATCTGGGAAGAGGTGGCGTCGACGGTGGTGTCGACCATCCAGTTCTTGACGTTGTCGGGCAGCCCGATCCCGAACGGCAGGTCCTTGAGGAAGGACTTGCCCTTCTCCATCGTGGAGTCGACGAGCTGGTCGAACACGGCCTGCTGGATCCGTGAATCGCGGAACTTCTTCCTGCAGCTGCCCTCGAAGGTCCGCCCGTAGGACAGGAGCATGGCCGGCCGGGCGACGAACGCGTCCACGAGGGCATTGGTGATGGGCCGGGCCAGCGCGCTCGGCGACGAACGGACCTGCGCACCCACGGTCGACCCGGAAGGCTTCTTCTCCCATTCGCTCTCGGTGGTCGGCCGGTTCGAGTCGATGGCCTCTTTGTCCAGGACCAGGGCGGCGGTCTCGACAGCCAGGGCCCGCACCGTGCCCACCACCCCGGTGTCGGGGCTGAGCAGGAGCTGCGGGGGCGAGGCGAGCGCGCCGAGCGCGAGCGCGGAAATGACCAGCGCCGCAGCCATCTCGCCCCAGCCACGAGCCCGGTTCCCGAACAGCAGATGCCACGCCGCGACGACCATCGTGAAGGTGAGGAAAAGTGCCGGCAACCCCATCTGCACGACGACCCCGCCATACAGCGACGTCGAGACCTGCAGCGCCGGCTTGAGCATCAGCCCGGCCAAGGAGAACGCGACGCTCCAGGTCAGGAGGAAGCAGGCGAAGCTGACGATCCACTTGTTCCCCATGAACGCCATCTCGACGAGGAACGCATCGACGCTCAGGTCCCAGTCGTTCCAGTCCCCGGTGTCGGAGTAGATGCGGTACGAGCTGACCGGATTCCCGTCCCGGTCCGTCACCTCGAACGCGGACAGCACCCCGACCTGCGCGGCCCGGTCCTTCTTGTACTTCGCCACGAGCTTGTCGAACTCGGTGCGGGCGGCCTTCTCCTTCTTCTCGGCCTCCGTGGTCGCGTCCCGGATCAGCGGGGAGTCGTCCGGCCTGCCTGGGGTACCCGGGTCGGGCACCATCGGGCTCGGGTCGAGCGGGTTGTCCGGGCCGGGCAGCGTCGGGCCCACCGAAGGCGTCGGCGACGGTGCCGGGGCCGCGCTGGCCGTCACGGTCGCCAGAACCAGCGACGTCAGGCACGACAGCGCCAGCAGCGCCAGGCCCACGGCCATGGACCGCCCGGGGCGCAGCCACCGCTTGATCCCCTGCAGCACTCGTATGCCCTGGGTGCGTGCTGTCGGTGTTTCCGCCGGTGCGGCGGCCCGCCTGGTCATGCTGCTGCGCTCTGCATGGGCTGGGAGTGGATGTGAGCGACGGCCTGTTCGTCGGCGGGCAGCGTGACCTGCATGGCGCCGATCCGCCCGGTCAGATCGCGGTGCAGGCACTCGCCGGCCCGCGCCGCGCGTTCCTCGTCGCTGAGCTCGGGGCTGTTGGGCGACAGCCCGGTCGTGACCAGGGTGAGGAGGTCTTCGTCGTCCGGGTTGCAGCCGAGGAAGCGCAGGGCCCGGCGGGCGAGGTTGGTGTCCGTGGGCCGGAAGACGAACTTGCGGGGGATCAGGCCGCGCAGGATCTGCCCGTTCTCGTTGTCGGCCGGGCCGATGTCGTCCTCGTCATGCCCACCGAAAAAGGGCACCGGCATTGTGCTTGCGCCCGTCCTTGACCAGTTCCAGCGCCAGGGCCAGGCCCTCGGGGGTGGAGGTCAGCCACCAGCACTCGTCCCACACCACCAGGGCGAACTCGTCCAGGTCCGCGTAGGCGACTTTCCGGGACAGGGCGGCGATCAGGTACATCACCGCACGCCCGAAGATCTTCTCGAACTCCAACTTGTCCAGCCGGTCCCCACCGCCGCGCAGTTCGCTCTTGGTGGGCAGCGCGAGCGAGGACACCGAGAAGACCAGGGTGTCGGCCGACGAGCCGCGGACCACGGGCAGCGATTCGTCGAAAATGGCACGGGCCAGATCCTTGCGCCTGACTGCGGACAGACGGCGGGCAGCCATCGCCGAATGGGTGTCACCGGACGCACCGCGGTTGGTGAGCTCCTCGACCAGGACCCGCATCGACGGGTGGGGCTCGGCCAGCACCGCCTCGACCGCCTCGGACAACGCGATGCCCTCATCACTCATCGGAGCCAGCCCCAGCAGCAGCGTCAAGAACGACTCGGTGAACCGCTGTGCCTCCCGCCCGGTGAACGTGCGCAGCGGATCGAGGGAGACGGCGGCCTGGTCGTCGATGGTGATGCACTCGGTCTCACCCGGGCATGCCTGCGCGTAGCGGAGCCATTCCTGGCGCGGGGTCCGGTCCACGATCACGGCCCGGCCGCGCCGCGTACCGCCCCGCACCCGCCGGCCCGCGGCGAGCACGGAGTAGACGGCCGACTTCATCGCGGTCGTCTTGCCCGCACCGAGCTCCCCGATGAACGCGGCGGTCGCCGAGGTGTTCTCCCGCGGGCCGCGCGTCCAGTCCGTCAGTACCGGCCGGACTCCGCCGCCGGCCAGCTGCAGCCCGAACAACGGCCCCGTGGCATCGCCGAGCCCGCTGCCCGTGAACGGGCCGGCCATCGCGAAGTCCCGCGCCACCAGATATTGCGCGTACTGGGCCATGACCTGCGGGGTGCGGGTACCGGGCAGCATCCCGTGCCAGAGATTTTCCTGCTCGCCGCGCGGCCGGGCGAAGGTGTACTCGTTGCCGGCGAAGTGCCCGGCGAGCTCCCCGGCCCGCCGCTCGGCCTCCTCCGGGGTGCCGCCCCACACGCACAGGGCGGTCATGGCACGGACCTCGACCTCTGTGCTGGAGGCGGTCAGCCGCTCGCGGTACTCGTCCAGGCTTCCCACCGCCTTGTCGACGCTGGCCGGGACACCCGCGGTCTCACCGTCGTACTCGCTGTACTGGTTGGCGAGCTCGCGCGCCTGACGCCGGGTCTTCGCCTCCGCCTCGGTGCCAGAGGAGACGTGCAGGCGCACCACCCAGTCCACCGGGAACGAGAACGCGTCCAGCGACGACAGATACTCAGACCCCGGGAAAGCGAACGCCTCGGGCATCTCGGAAAGGGCGAGCATCACCTGATACGAGGGCCCCCACTCCGTGGTCACCTCCAGCCACCGCCGCGCAAAGGGATTCCCGCGCCCCGCCTTCCGCCGCCCAGCGCGCCGTGTGGTCCGGCCGGAGCCGGCTGCGCCGCCGCTCAAAGCCTGCTCGTCGAGCAGGTTGCCGCCCTCGGCGAGCACCACCTGACCCAGCGCCGCCGCACCCCGCCCCCGGCCCCGCATCAGAGGACCCGCCCCGTCCGGCAGCACCGGTTCGAGCACACCACGACGGGCACTGTGCCCGTAGATCCACAAAACCTCAGCAGCCGTCGCCGGACGCAGAGCAATGGCCGACGGCCACACCGACGCCATCCGCTGAGCCTGGGCCAAGCGCTCGTCCTCCTCGCGCGCCGACACCGGCCGCGGCAGCAGCCCCAGCTGCAGGGCAATATCTGCCCGCGCCGCCGCAAACGCCTCCCGCGCCGACTCCCCGCGCGTCATCGGCAGCGGCACCGCCAGCCAGTCGGTACGCCCCGTCAGCTCCAGCTGCTCCAGCTGCCCCCGCAGCACACACCGGGCAGCGAGCAACGCCGCCGCGACCGGCGCCGGCCGCCGCCCACCCGCCCCACGTGCCCCACGTGCTCCACGTGCTCCACGTGCTGCACCGTTGGCCACCGGAGCGCTCTTCGCCGCGGTGCTGCGCCCGGCGGCCATCCCTCGGGAAGCCACAGCCGGCGACCGGACCGGGCGGAGCACACGATCGCCCGAGCTCCTGCTTTCCGCTCGGGACTGCGGTGCGGCCCAGGTGACGCTGCACACCCCGATCAACGGCCGGTGACCGCCCAACGCCCTGAGCGGACGCCCGCCCAGCCGCCCCCGGACGGCCTCGTCACCAGTGAGGCGGAACTCGCAGCCACAGCCAGCGGATTACGGCCGTCGACCCGGATGTGGCGCACCAGCAGCGACAACCCGTAGGGCCCACCGATCGCGATCACGTTGTTGAACAGCCCGCGCCCACACCCCCCGCGTCAGCACCAGGCCCGCGAGCGAGACGGCCAGGACCACGACCTGCGGCACCGTGTACGGACCACCCCAGATCCGCCCACGCCCACCGGGCCACTTCCCGATCATCAAAGGGTGGCGGCGCGCCCGGGTGTAGCACCTACCGATCAGCATCTCCGGCGACGATTCCGCAGCGCCGCTCATCGCAGCTCACCGAACATTTGCCACAACGTCGCCGCGCTGATGAACACTGCTTCCGAAGCGGCCAGCAGGGAACGGATCTTGGCCCACACGTACGACACGGCGAACCGAACGACCAGCACCGCCGTACACCCGGCGAGAAAGCCGGTCATCGCTGGTCACCGGGCACCGGCTCGATGACCCGGACCACCGCGTGACCGGCGCCCGCACTCTTGGTGGAGCTACTCGGCGTGAGGTCCTCACCCACACTGTCGAGGAACACCGTGGCATTCATCACCGCGAACCACAGCGCCGCTGCACCGACGAATGCCACGCCGGCGGACAGCACCGAATTCGTCTTTGCCCAGGTGACTGCCACCGACGCGGCCAGCATGAGCCCCATCACTGAGCCGACCAGCACAGCTGTGATCTCCTGGCTGAGCTGGTCGACGTCGCTGATTGTTCCGGCCAGTACCGTCATGTCCATCACTGCTCGGTCTCCTTCGTTCCGGTCCCGGCCGGCTCGTTGCTCAGCACGGGGGCGCCTTCCACGGATGCGATCTCCCAGCGCCCGTCCCGCGCGGTGATCGTGATTGCGTACGTCAGCGGCCGCTTCTGACCGTCGGCATCGGACGCGGTGATGTCGACAAGGAGCCGTCTGCGCGCCCCGTCCGACTGCGGCCCGGCGCTGCCCGGGTCGCTCGTGCCGACCTCGGCGAGCCGGTCCACCTCGACCTGCGTGTACGGAGCGGGCGACACCGCAGCCAGGGCCGTACCGGGGGACAGGTAGCGGTCGAGCTCACCACTGCCGGCGAGATAGGCGGCGAAGAATCCCGTGAGCGTCTGCCCAGCCGGATCGGTACTAGCGGACCGGGACCGACTGCCCGTACGCCAGCACCGGGGCCTCACCGGACAGCGGCGCGCCCACTTCGGCCGGCAGAGCAGCAGCCGCCAGGGCACCCCCCCGTACCGGTTCTGACCGGGACCTGGAATTACCGCAGCACCGGCCCGGACCCGGTCCCGACCTCGTCCGGCTCCGGCTTCTTCTTTCCGTCCGCAGCACCGGCCGGGGCCACTCGGGCAGCCACGGTCACCGACCAGTAGCCGGAGGACACGAGCCGCACCCGCACCGCCGCGACTTCTTGCGCCCGCTGCACACCCGGATCCGCCGTCAGGCTCACGTCGCGGGCATTCGGCAAGAACGGAGCCAACAACGCCTCGGTGCCCTCCCCGGCCGTCAGGTACGCGCTCACGAACAGCTCGGCGAACCCGCCCGGCCCCGTCGGCTGCCCGGCCGTGGGCTGTTCCTGGCGCACCGGGGCCGCAGGCGCCGTGACCGAGGGCTGGGACACGAGCGCCCACCCCGCCAGAACCGGGCCGGCCACCAGAAGCGCCCAGGCTGTACGGCGGAGCACCGTCACCGTGTTCGCCGCAGCGCTCAGGGAACCCAGCGACCAACCGCCCGCCTCGGCCGGCAACACGTTCTCCGCGTGCTCCTTGCGGCGCTTCACGGCTGCTCCTGCCGCATCCGGGCAGCCAGCCGGTCCCGCGCCGCCTTCGGCAACGCCGCCCAGCGGGCGAACGCCGCCTGCGCCGGTCCCGCGTCCTCATCGAGATAGGCGCGCATGGACGCCGCCGTTCGGTCCGCGAACGGCGCCATCTCCAGCTGCACCACCAGATCCCGCAGCCGCTGACGTGCCTGCATCAGCAGCTCGAAGTCCGTACCGTCCGTCCTCTGCCGCGGGCATCGGATCCGCCATGCCCTGCTCACTCCTCCCAAGCCCGGGTGCGGCAGCCGTTCCGCCACACACCCGGACCAAGGAGCCACCACTCCCCAGACGTGACAGCCGCAGCCGAGGAATCTGAGAAATCATCACGCGGCCTGCACCCACTGGTCAGCGATCGGCCGCAGTTGCCGTACGGTCCGGCTGCGGCGCTGCCGCCACGTCACCGCGGACACCCCGGCCCGCTCCGCGCTTTCCCGTGCCCCGGTCCGGGACTCGTCCGCGATCACCCGCGCCCGCACCACGTCGAGCAGGCCGGCGGCCACGGCCCACACCAGCAGCTCGACCAGCTCGCCCCGCGCACCAACCGGGACCTCCCCGGCCCGCAGCAGCCCGGCCTCGGCGGCCTGCCGCCGAAGGACCGTCCGCCAGACGGCCTCTGCCGGATCGGCCGCCGCCGGCTCGCCGGGTACGACCGCGGATTCGAGGACGGGGTGCCACGGCACCGCGTCCGTCTCCGTATCCGCCTGCAGCTCACGGCTCGCCAGATGCAGCGTCTCCAGGAGAAGGTTCGCCGCGACCCCGCCGTTCCGGCCGAGCGGATACCGGCGCACCACCTGATACAGGCACGCCACGACGACCTGACCCGTCTCGTCGAAATCCCGGCCGGCCCGCAGCAGCCGCTGCGTCATCCGCACCGCACCCGGCAGCATCGCCTGCACCACCACCCGCGCTGCCAACTGCGCCCCGGCCCCCTCGCCCGCAGCACGCTCCAGGAGTACCCGCATCCACCGGTCACTGTGCACACGCCCCTGCGCCCGGTCCCTACGCTCCAGTTCGGCCAGCACTTCCTGAAGACCTGCCGCGTACCCGCTGCTGAGGACGACCCCGCCCTCCCGCAGCCAGCCCAGCACCATTTCGGCACGCCCGGCTCCGGCGCAGGCCAGCGCCCATTCGGCATCCAGCGACTCAAAAACCCGTGGTCCAGTCACGACAGCTCCCCGTTCAGGTGATGCCGTGAACTCTCCTCAGCGACCCTGACCCGACCGCTGACCCAAACCCCCGAACGCGCAGGTCAGAAGGTTGCCCAAAAGCCGACCCACGCTGTACCACGCGCGCTTGCGCTGACCCGCGGCGAGGACCGGACAGGGGATCCCCACCCTCGCCATCAGGGAAGGGCAAGGCGTACACACCCTGACGTCGCCAGCCGAGTACACGCAGGGCCAAACGCTTCGCGGACCCCGACGCAAATAACCGCGGCGAAGAAGAGACGCCCGCCAGCTGGGCTTGCGCCGCTAACCCCCTGGCTCGTCCATCGTGCTGCCACACCCCGCGACGCCCGACGTCGAGTGCTCGCGAAACCGCCTCAGCCGCCCTGCGAACAGGGCCGGATCGGATTTTCGCGAGAACTGGATCAGCCGGCCGTCAGCGCGGACTGTTGCCACCGCGCTCACCCGGAGCGCACCTACTCAAGGAGATTCCGTGTCCTCGCTCGCCCTGCTGATCCTGCTCGCCGTGCTCCTCGTCCTGGTCCTGGCCGTCGTCATCGTCCTGACGATGGGCTGCCTCGCCTACGTCACCCACCGCCACCCGTCCCTCACGCCGCCGTTGACGGTCGCCATCGGCGGCGCAAGCTTCCTGATCGCCTGCGTCGCGGTCGCCGTCGCTGCCGTCGCCGCCGTCCTGATCACCCGATGACGCCGCGCACCGCCCGTTCCCGGGCCGGGCCGACGGCCACCGGGCACCCGTTCCGGGCCCCGCCACGGAGCTGCACCAGCGGCCGGACCGGTCCGGCGGGCGGCGGGTCAGCAATCGGGTCAGCGCGTCGCAGACGTCAGGAGGACGGAACAGGCCGAGCCTTGTCGATCTGGTCCAGCGCCCGGTACAGCGCCCGCACCAGCCGGGCCCGCTGCTGCGCGTGCGCGAGGGTGGTCTGGGAGGCCACCGACAGGCGGCGCTCCGCCTCCTGGAGGACCTGCTCGGCCACCGGCCGCAGCTTGCTGTCCTTGGCCAGGGCCTCAACGTGCCGGCTGACTTCGGCGGCGACGAGTCGGGCGTGCCCGGTGAGGAGCAGAGCGATCTGCGCGCAGTCGCCCGCCCGCAGACCGCTCGCGTCCTTCCGTGCCAGCATCGCATCGACCAGCGCCATCATGGGCGCGCGATCGAGCGGCAGCTCCTCGGCCAGGAGCGCCTCGGGGTCGTACAGCACCGCGTTCATGACCGTGGGTCCTCTTGTTCCAGGCCCGTGACCAAGTCGGTCGGGTCGGTGGCGATGACGAACAGCCTGCGGCCCAGCAGCCAGGACCGTTGCGCGTTCCAGTCGTGCCAGCGGTAGGCGATGTGTGCGAACGCGGGGACGACGATCCCGGCGATTCGGCCGCCGTCCACCGCTGCGCGGATCCGTGCCCAGCCCGGCCGCAGCTCCGTGTCCTGGTCGAGCGGCCCGGTGTCGGTCACCGCGCAGCCGGCCGGAACGGCCCAGCCCCGCGCCTGCGCGTGTGCGGCCAGGGGCGCCGTCACCAGGTGTTCCGTGCCCGGCACCGGGACCACGGCATACAGCGCCACCGCGGTCACCGGCGCGACGGGGGCCCGTCCACTGCCGGGGCACGAAGGGCTGCGATCTTCCTGCGCACCCGGAACAGGGACCGGATAGTTTTACCAAGCGGCAGAAGAGCGGCAGGACTACCGTCTGTGCCGCGACCGGAAACCTGCGGGGGGGAACCGATGGACAGACAGCGAAACACTCAACTCGAAGCCGCGATGGTCGAATACGGCTTCACGCACCAGGGCCTGGCCGACGAGATCAATCGCATCACCGGCCGGATCTTCGGAGAGTCCCACCCCCGCAAGTGCACCGACCGCCACGTCAGACGCTGGGTCAGCGGCGAAGTCCGATGGCCCTGGACCCGCTACCTTCACGCCCTGGAACAGCTCTTCGACCGCCCGGCGCAAGCACTCGGCTTCCTCCCAAGAGGCAGGAACAGCGCGAACCTGCCGGCCCCGCCGCGGTCTCCCGCACCGACGAAGGAGGCGCCCGTGCGCCGCCGCCGCTTCATCACCGCGACCGTCGCCCTCGCCCTCAACATCGACGAAACCCCCGTCAGCGGCCGGATGTCGATGAGCGACGTCGACCGCGCCCGCGAGCGGATCGACCGCCTCGACGCCCACTTCAGCGCCATCGGAGGCCAACCCCTCCTGACCGTCGCCACCGCCTACCTCGACCGCCTGACCACCGCAGCCGACCACTGCACCTACGGGCCACGCGTCGAGCAGGCACTCCACACCGCGATCGCATCACTCTGCAGCTCGGCCGGATGGGCAGCAGACGACGCCGGCGACCTGGACGCAACACACCTGTGGCGCACCACCGCACTGCAAAGAGCCATCCTCGGCACCAGCCACCAAGCCCAGGCCCGCGCCTGGTCCGACCTCGCCATCCACGCCCGACGCGGCGGCCACCACCGCGAAGCCCTACGCATCAGCCAGACCGCCCTCACCCTCCTCGAACCCCGCCTGCGCCGCAGCCGCACGTACTACGGAGTCCAGCTCGCCGAACTCCAACTCGCCCAGGGAAACACCGCCGACGTCCGAACCACCGCAACCACCATCGACGCCACGCACATCGGCAGCCACGCCATCACCAGCCGACTCGCCACCGTCCACCGCACCCTCGCCGCCGCATAGGAGAACCGCCCGCAGTGACCGCTGACATAGAACTCCGCCACTACACCACCCACCACCGCACCGCCCAGCTGCGCACGCTCCTGCTGGACGTCTTCGCCGAGGTGTACGAGAAGGAAGCGCAGACCGACCCGTTCTGCGCCGTCGACCGGTTCGCCGAAGGACTCAACAGCTGGATGACAGACCCCGGCTGGACCTGCATCGTCGGCTACGACCACGGACAGCCCGTCGGCTACGCCTACGGGGCTCCGCTGCATCCAGCCAGCCGCTGGTGGGGCGGACTGCTCACCGACGTACCCGCCGGCACCATCACCGAGACCGATACACGCACCTATGCACTCAGTGAGCTGATGGTCCGAACCCCCTGGCGCAAGACCGGCACCGCCCGCCGGCTCCACGACGAGCTGCTCGCCGCCCGGCCCGAGAAACGCGCCACGCTCCTGGTCCTGAAAGACCATCCCAAGGTCCGGGCACTGTACGAATCATGGGGCTGGCAGACACTGGGCGACCTACGCCCACGCATCCCGCACGCGCCACTTTTCCACTCCATGCTGCTGGACCTCCCACCAGACCACGGAACCGTCGCCACTACCGTTCCGACCGTAGAGCCCTAGCTGTGTCATCTCGTGACATTGGCTCCTCGCGGTCAGGCTCGGCGGCGTAGGACGTGAGGCGATCGGCGAGCGCGATGACGAGGTCGCGGAGTTCATCGGGGCGCTCGATGACGAACGGCCGGTTGAGTGAGGCGAGTACTGGAGGCAACCAGTCGAGTCGCTCCGCCCGTAGCTCGACGCGCAGCCAGCGCTCGGTCGCGCGGTCCTCGCCGGCTGCGGACTCGTGCTCCTCCAGGTTCGCGACGCTGATGGGCAGGTGGGCGCGGATCTGCTCAACTGTCCCGTGGATCCGCAAGATCACCTCATGCCGGTACTCGGCCGTGGCGAATCCTGACAACACGCGCTGTGCCGGACCGGGACCCACGAGCGTTTCGAATGAGCCGGGCAGGGTCCTCGCGTCTGCGATGCGATCGAGCCGGAAGGTTCGGTCCTCGCCGATCTGGGCGTCCTTGCCCGTGACGTACCACCGGCCCGAATGGGCGACGATCCCGTACGCGTGCAGTGTGCGTTCGCTGCGCCGTCCGTCGCGATCGGTGTAGCGGATCGAGACCGGTCGGTGATGGCGCACCGCATCGGCGATCGTGAGCAAGACCCCAGCGTCCGGGGTGTCGAACTTGCCGGGCTGATCCGTGAAGGCGAGAGCTTCCAGGAGTGTGTCGAGCCGGCGGGCGATGTGCTTGGGCAGCACTCGCCGGATCTTCGCCGATGCCGTCTCGTTTGCCGTGTGCTCCGTCGTCGTCAGCCCTGCTCGGCGGCCGGCGACCAGGCCGAGCAGTACGGCCAGCGCCTCGTCATCGCTGAGCATGAGCGGAGGCAAGCGGTACCCGGGGGCGAGCCGGTACCCGCCGTAGCGGCCGCGCACTGATTCCACGGGCACGTCGAGGTCGATCAGCTGGTCCACATACCGGCGCACGGTGCGCCCTTCGACGCCGACCCGGTCGGCGAGTTCGGCCACCGTCCGGGTGCCGCCCGACTGCAGCAGCTCCAGGAGTGTCAGCACGCGGCCGGTGGGTCGAGGCATGTCCGCAGCCTAACGCGAATACAGGACCGATTCTGTCCCCTATTTGTCCTAGCCTGCGACGTGCACGCCTCCAGCACAGCCAAGGAGATTCCCATGGACTTCGTCTCGATCCGCATCATCACCAGCGACGTAGCGCGCCTCGTCAAGTTCTACGAGCGAGCCACAGGGACGCGGGCGACGTGGGCCACCGAGGACTTCGCCGAACTCAAGACCGCGGGCGCCACCCTCGCGATCGCCGGCACCCGCACCGTCCCGCTGTTCGCCCCGGGCTCTGCCCGCCCGGCGGACAACCACAGCGTGATCACCGAGTTCCTCGTCGAGGACGTGGACCGTGTTCACCAGAACCTGACCGGCTTCGTTACCGACTTCATCAACGAGCCCACCACGATGCCCTGGGGCAACCGGTCGCTGCTGTTCCGCGACCCCGACGGCAACCTCGTCAACTTCTTCACCCCCGTCACCCCGGCGGCCATCGAAAAGTTGGCACGCTGACGCCGCGCAGCCGCTCATGCGGGAGCCCTGAGATCCCAGGGCTCCCGGTGAACGCGGCCGCCGAGTCCAGGAGCGCCACCAGCAGGGGACATCGGAACGCACCGCTGACCCCCGAAGGACGTCTGCGCTTGTGTCTGCGGGTCGATGCCGGACGTCCGATCGCGCACGTCGCTGTGGGAGCCGGGATCTCTCGCCGCTGCCTGGCCAAGTGGTACGCCCGTTGGCGCGCGCACGGCGAGAACGGCCTGCTCGACCACTCCTCCCGCCCCGCCACCAGCCCCGCCCGCACCCCCGAGGACATCGCTGACCTGGTGGAGGCGCTGCGGCGGCAGACCAAGCACGGACCAGCCCGGCTCGCCGCCGATCTACAGCGGCTGCACAGCGTCACACTCGCGCCAGCGACCGTGCACCGCATCCTGGTGAGGCGAGGACTCAACCGGCTCCGGGACCTGGATCCACCGACGGGCGAGCAGCTGCGCGAGATCATCCGCTACGAGCACGACCGGGTCGTCGACCTGGTCCACGTCGACATCAAGAAGCTCGGACGCATGCCGACCGGCGGCGGCTGGCGGATGCACGGCGTCGGCACCGAGTCCGCCCGCGCCTCCAAACGCACCGGTCCCGGCACCGGCAAGGTCGGATACACGTACCTGCATTCGGCGCTCGACGACCACTCCCGGCTCGCCTACACCGAGGCCCTGGACGATGAGAAGGCCGTCACCGCGGTCTCCTTCTGGCACCGGGCCGTTTCATTCTTCGTCGCCCACGGCATCACACCGATCCGCCGCTGCCTCACCGACAACGGCGCGTGCTACCGGTCTACGACCTGGGCTGACGCCCTCGCCGCGACCAGTACAAAGCACAAACGGACCAGGCCGTACACGCTGCGAACGAACGGGAAGGTGGAGAGGTATAACGGGACGCTCACCCGCGAGTGGGCGTACGTCCGTGACTACACAACCGAGCATGAACGCCGCGTCGCACTCGCAGAGTTCGCGAACTACTACAACCACGAGCGGCCGCACGCCGCGCTCGGAGGCCGACCGCCCATCAGCCGGACCGCCGGGAGCGACTACCGGATCGTCTTCGACCAGCCGCCCGAACCACTCGCGGACATCCCGCAGCAGTTCACCTTCGAGGACTTCGCGTGACCAAGGTCCCGAGACACCACACCTAGCGGGCCCGCCGGTTGCTCAACAGGTTGCGTAGCGGGTTGCTCAACAGGTTGCCAAGGGTGGATTCGCTTGACCGCTGTTCCCGCAGGTCAGCGGCGTGGGTCAGCGCGACGCAGACGCCGACACCTCTAATTCGTAAGCAATTAGAGGTTCTGGATCTCTGATGGGCCCGGGGCGGCGTTGTTCAGCCGAGGGCAGGACGTGTGTGGTCCGGTCGGTGCCGTGGTGACCCCTACGACACCTCCGACCGTGCGAGGTCTGTAGAAAGACCGGTGGTGCCGTGGTGCCGCCCGGTCCTCGCACGTTCTGCCCTCACGGGCCC
>NZ_JBSFET010000084.1:0-25447 GCF_053594575.1 Streptomyces sp. NPDC001880 | reverse complement strand
CCGGCATTGCCGGAAGTGGTGCTGACCTGCGGAAACGTCGAGTCGGCATTGCCGGATCCGGCATTGCCGGATCCGGCAATGCCGGAAGTGGTGCTGACCTGCATAGATCGATCGTTTGCACCTTTTTGGGCGATGTCACTTCCGGCATTGCCAGATCCGGCATTGCCGGAAGTGGTGCTGACCTGCGGAAACGCAGTGAAAACGGCGTTGTCGGGGTGCTTCGGCGCGTCGGGGTTCCAGGACGGCCAGTCGTAGAACTCGTAGGCGACCCGGGTCCGCCGGCCGTCCGCTCCCCGCTCGTCGATCCGGCGGATGTAGCCCTTCGCCTGGAGGCGGACGAACGACTCGTAAACCGCGTCGCGGCCAACCAGCCGGGACCCGTTACCCGAGACCACGCCCAGCTCACGCAGACGCTCCAGGACCGTCAGCGGCGTCACGCGCAGCGGTCCCGCATCGGGGCCCTGCCGGGTCTGCTCGGCCAGCATGAACATCAGATGGATGACGACCTTGGTGTCCAGCGGGACCACCAGGGCGTAGGGGCCGAACTCCATGTGCGCGTGCACCTGGACACCCGCCACCGGACCCCGGTAGGAGATGGTCCCCTGCTCGTTGATCTGCTGCGCGGTCACAGTTCACCGCCATGCGTGAACGGCGTGACGCTTCGGCCGAGGAAGACATCGCGGGCCGCGGCCGGGGGCCGGCGGCGAGGGTAGTGCGGGCGGTGCATAACGGGTCTATCTCCCCTTGTATGGGGAGCCGTGACCAGCGGGTGTGACCTGACAGAGGACCCAGATGGTGGCGTTCCGTGAGGCGGGACGCTTAAGCTGGGTAAAGGTGGCCACGCGGACCGCGAGGTCCACGGGTATCACCCCGGCGAGGTCACCTCACCGGACACGACTCGGGAGTGTAGGAGCTCGGGCGAGTCGACTTGGAAGTCGCTCCCTCTGCCAGGAGGGAGCGACTTTGTCGTTAGCGGGTGAAGGCGCTGCTTTTCAGTAGCGATTCTGGATGACGCATAACGCTTGAGGCGCGCTGGCCGAGCCAGCCGGACAGGCGATGAGGTGGAGCTTCAGTGCGTACGTGCTTGAAGCCCTCCCCTATGTAGAACTTCTGCAGCTTCGTGTTGGTCCGCCAGCAGTCCAACCGGATCCAAGGTTTCCCTTGCTGCCGGGCCTGACTGCCGACCCAATCCAGAAGCTGGCCACCGAGATTTCTTCCTCGTGCGGACCGAGCTGTGATGAGCTTCGCAACGTACAGCGCGTTCTCTGGCTGATCGTTGGCAGTCCAGAAGTCTCGGTCGGGCGGAGCGAGAGTCACCGTCGCGATGGCGTCTTCTCGATCCTCGACGACCCATGTTCGGCCAGCCGCTATGTCGGTCTGCCACTTCTTCAGGGCCGGCGTGCGGGTCGCTGGGTTGCGCCACTGGTCAACTCCTGCGCTAGCGAGCCATTGCTCAGCTTCGATACGCAGAGCCATGAGGGCGTCCGCATCGGCAGGGCTGGCGAGACGAATCATCATCCGGTGACATCCATTTCGTAGACAAGGACATGACGGTCTCCAGGCGCGATGGTCCGCATCACGCGCACCGGGGCATGCTCGCCATAGCCGATCCGAACGTGCTGGGCCACGGGGGTACCGGGTGGAAGGCGCAACTGCTCGGACTCTTCGGGGGTGGGCATCCGAATGCTGATCTCATCTCGGACGTGCTGCTGAGGATGGCCGATTGCCTTGAGGATGCCTCCAGGTACAGCCACGTCTCCCTCTTCCTCCAGGAGCGTCCCAGACGCGATTGACCCCGGGAACCAACTGGTGCTCAGCTGAAACGGGCGATCGTCGACCGTGCGTAGGCGTGTGCGGGTAACCACTGACTCGCCCTGCCTGATTTGGAGCCACTCGGCGACCTCGGCGGATGCGGCATCGGTGCTCACCGTGACCTGCTGGGCAGGAACTCGTCCGGCCATCTTGATGGCAGCAGACCAGTCGTCCATAGACCTTGAATCGCGTCGCTGTCCGCGCTCGAAGCGGGTCAGGTTCCACGTGATTGGCCTATCGGCCCTGACTCGACGACGTCCGCCCTGCTCACCCACAACGAGGCCCTCGACCTTGAGTAGATCGATGCCGGCGCTCACCGTTTTGGCTGTCACGCCGTACCCAGCTGAGAGCTCACGGCTGGTGGGCAAGGCTGAGCCGGGGGGCAGCTGGCCAGTGCGGATCTGCTCCCGCAGGTCATCCGCGATTGCTCTCGCCGTTGTCCGGCGCTCAGGGTTCGGCGTCATGCGGAGCACAGTACCCCCTACCGCGATTTAGGTACACAACTAGGTCCTCTTGAGTGTCGAATCCTCAACTTCCGTACCTAACTATTGACCTGACGGTCCCTAAGTCGTGTACCGTCATGCCTGTCGACGAAAGTTGTGTACCAAAGTCGACGAAGTTGCCCATGCCTCTGGCATGCGTAGCGCACAGACCGACCCATCGTCGGCGGGCCACGCCAGGAGCGAGCCCAGAGACGAGAGCAGGCGGAACCGCCCGGACCCGACCGCGAGAGCGGGAGGTAAGGAAGCGGCTGTTGTTTGAGAACTCCACAGTGCATCCATCACCGCAGTACCGGCCGTGACCACACCGGCCGGAGGGGGTGGAGACCCGTCGCGAGGCGCCATTACCGCTGGTGGTGGCAGTCCACGCGCAGACCGCCGGGCGCAGCGTCAGCTGTGACCAGGAAGCAGTAAACGGCCAGGTGTTCATTACCGGCGGTCAATGCGGAGGGTGGGCACCCTCGCGACGCTAAAGAACGACGCGGCCAACCTTTACCGCCATACCCGTCCGGACGGATCTCCTGGACGGCTCGCGGTCCGCGTCCCTACGAGATCCGGCGCCCGGAGCTGGGAAACCGAGTGCCGCGCCACCACCCACCTTGTAGCCCTGCGCTACCCGTGGCCGCCGTAACCGCTCCTCGTGTGCGGGAACGGCGACACGCGGGGGGCCAGCAGGGCCCCAACGCGACGAACCCCCCGGGCTTAGGCCCCCGGGGGGTTCGTCTTCGCAGATCACCCTCCACAGAAGGGCAACATGCGCATGAAGCTGCCGTTTGCACGACGCGCAACCGTCGACGCGTTACGTACCCAACTCGCCCGCGCCGAGCAGGAGGTTGTCGCCCAGGCCGCGAGCGTCGAGGCGAAGGACGGCGAGGTGAAGCGCCTGACCGACGAACTGAATCTCGCTCGCCTCGCTCGGAAGGCGTCGATGGCCGCGTACGAGATCGCCGACTCCCGGGCAGGGCGTGCCGAGGAGAAGGTCGTCGAGCTGGAGACCCGCCTTCGGACTGTCCAGGAGCGGCCGGATGCGGTTGAGACCAGCGTGGACGGGCCCGGGGCGGAGGACAGGGACTACGCCTTCACCTTTCTCAACCTTGTGCTTCCGCGGTTCGCCGACGTCATTGCGCAAAACGGCGGTGTCCTCCCGGATGACAACTACGAGGCTCTGTCGATCTACGTGAACGGTGCTTCGCGGTACGGCCTCAGCGATGCAGAGGTTGAGGAGCTCCGAGTCCGGCACGGCCTTCCCGCGCCGATCTTCCAGAGGGCGAGGGACTTCGCGCCTCGCGCTCTTCCCGCCGGCGCTGCCTGACCCAGCTACCGCATGAACGACCACGGTCCGGGCCACCCCGACGAACTCGGGGTGGCCGGGGCCGTGGCTGCTCGTACGAACAGCCACGGGGCCAGCAGGGCCCCAACGCGACGAACCCCCAGGGAGGCAACCCCGGGGGTCCGTCTTCGCAGCTCACCCTCCGCTGAAGGGGATCTACGCATGCACAGGATGACATCCACTCAGGCCCGCCACACCCGCCGGGCCGTACTCCAGGCCGCAGTCGACGCCGGCGCCCGCTGCACCAACATGGACCCCGAGCTGTGGTTCCGGGCCGACGACGAGTCGGACGCCGACTGGCAGACCCGCCGCACCACCGCACAACGCATCTGTGCCGGATGCCCGGTCCGCGCCGCCTGCGAGGAGCTCGCGCTCCGCAACGGCGACGGCGAACCGGACGCCGACGACCTGGTCCGCGCCGGATACACCGGCCCCGAGCTCGCCGCCGTCCGCGACCACCAGACCGACCGCCTCGCCCTGGCCGTCGACGCCGACCGCGACACCGAGGGCCGCCAGCTCGACACGCTTGCCACCGAGCTCCACGACGAACTCGCCTCCAACCCGGACCGGAAGGAAGCGGGGCAGCGGCTTTCTTCCGATCGAGCCCAGGCCGCACAGAACAACCGGCTCCGCGTCCTCGCCGACCAGATTCGGCAGATCCGTACCGCCCGCCGCGCTCGGGCCGGTTGGGGGGTGGCGGCATGACCACCACCATCCTCGACCCCCGCGCCGGGGTCGCCGACGAGATCGGCCGCGAGGACGACCACAGCGGACACAACGGCAGCGGCTACGAACGCGACGAGACCGACCAGTACCACCGACTCGTCCGCCAGCTGGTGACCGACGGCGACCACCGCGCCCGGTCCGCCGGCCGCCGTGCCCGCCGCACGCTCGCCGAGATGGCCCCGGCTACACCCGACAGCCGGTACTTCTCCTCACCCGCCCGCTCCCCATGCGGGCGGGCGACGACCCGTGTCCCCTGTGCGGCCGCTGGAGCTGCAACGGCACCAACTGCCCGCCCAGCATCGCGCCCAGCATCGCGCCCGGCCCTCGCGGCCTCGGCGGATCGGGGGTAGTCCGGTGAATTGCAGCCCCTGCAGCGGGACCGGCCAGCGCATGGTCACGGTCAACCACATCGGCGCGGACGGCACCCCCTACCAGAGCGTTGAGATGCAGACCTGCACCGCCTGCGGCGGGACCGGCCAGAAGCAGGGCTGAGCCCTGCACCTGCACATACGCGCCGCCCGGACCGCACAGCACCACGCGGTCCGGGCCATCACCTCACGCGGTCTGACACACCCGATCACCCTCGCGCTCCTCGCGGCCGCCGCCACAGCGGCCGCGAGGGCGTGGGACGCCGGCCACCCCGTCGTCGACACCCACCCCGCACTCACAACCAACGCCTGCGCAGACGCTGGCCCCCGACCCCGTGAGGAGACAGCCCGATGACACTCACGCTCGATGACTTCCGCGACCGACACGGCGACCCCGCCACCTGGTGCGCCGCCGAGATCGACAGCTACACCGTGCTCGGCGACATCAACCCGCCCGTCCCGCCGCTCTACAGCTACGCGGAGATGCAGACCATCGCCGCCGACCACGAGCAGTCCTCCGCATGCCAGCAGACGGTCGCGGACCGGCTGACCGCCAAGGGCCACCCCGTGGCGGCCGGGATCTGGCGCCGCGGTGCGCAGGCATCCCGTGAATACGCGGCAGCCGCCCGCTGCGGCTACCCGTATTACGAGGCATTCCTCAACGGCTGGTGACAGCGGTCTGCAGGTTGCCTGATCCGCGAAATGCCCCTGGCCGCAAGGCGAAGGGCGTTTCGCGGTGACGGGGAGCCGGACAGCCCGGTCCACGTCGAAGGGAGCCCGTCATGGGCCTGTTCCACACCAACACCGAGATCAGCCGAGGCCACTTCAGTCGCGCCACTGGCACGCACCTTGCCACTGTCAAGGCCGAGACCAAGCAGGAGGCGGCGGACATGATCGAGCACCACCTGCAGGAGCAGGGCTGGGAGACGGGCCGAACCACTGTGCAGCCGGGACGCTGACCGCCGGTCTGACGGTTGCCTGATCCGCCCGCACCGGCCGCCGTGGTACGGCGGCCGGGACGGGCGGTGAAGGGGAGCCGGACAGTCCGGGACCGGTTCGCATCCGGTCCGGGGCACGGTCGCCGACAGTCAGCAGCCCCAGGGACGTAGAGATCCCCGGGGCTGTCCAACAACTGGACCTGCGGAAGAAGCCCCAGATGATCGCCAGTTTGACAGATTCCACCCCCGAGATCCTGCCCGAGGACGGGCCGGCCTTCGATGTCCCGGACGTCCAGATCTATGGCACCGCCTACAAGGTGAGCGTCCAGATCGATTGCCGGGGCGCCGTACTTGTCGCCTACACCAAGGACGACCGCGGAAAGGTCGGACGGTCACACATCCGACTGGATCCAGCAGCGATTGATTACGTGATCCGTCGCCTTACCCAGCTCGCCGCCTGAAGGAGGACGCATGAACATGAAGCAGTTCAAGAGCAAGAGCAAGGAGTGGCTGAGCTTGTCCCCGCGCGGGATCGTGCTCGCTGTCCTGGGGGCGGTCACGCTGGGCGTGGCCGTCCTGAGTGTGAACGTGTCCTACGACATCCTTGAGCCCCGCTTCGGCGGGTGGGCCGTGCCGACCGTGGGCGCGCTGGACGCTCTGTGGGTGGTGTTCCAGGCCACGGAGATCCTGGCCGGTAACAACCGCCGCCGGGCCTGGCGGGTGCAGTGGGCCGGGCTGGCCCTCACAATCGTCAACGCGGCCATCCCGACGGCCGACCTGATCCTGTCCCGGTCCCAGCCGGGCATCGACCTGGCCGTGATCCTCACGCCGATCGCGATCGTCTTCACCAAGCTCGCCTGGTGGATCGCCCTCCCGTCGCTCGGCCGAAAGGTGTCGGCCGAGACCCGGCAGTCCCTGGAGTCCAAGCGGCAGACGGTAGCGGACCAGTTGGAAACGATGGAGGCGGAGGCCGCGCACCGCATCGAGCTCCTGGAGCTGGCCACCGCCCTGGAGAAGAAGGTGGCCAAGGCCGAGACCGCCTACCGCAAGGGCGTCCTCAAGGCACAGGAGACGATGACCAAGGAGCTGCACGGCCAGGCCGAAACCACCGAGAAGACGGTCGCCGAGAAGCCCCTGCCGACGTCCGTGGCGGCGATCGGTCTGCCGGAGCTCGGACAGTGGGAGGCGGCGGCCCCGGCACTGCCCGGCACACCCGGCGGCGACCGGCACGGTCTCGGCACGCAGGTCAGCGCGCTGCCGACCGGATCCGGCACACCCACCGGCACGCCGGGTGTGCCGCCGTTCGGCACACCGGCACACCCCACGGCGCCCGCCGTCACGCTCGCCGATCTCGCGGCCGTGGCGGGTGTGCCGGTGCCCGAGCCCGGCCAGCCGCTCGCCGACGAGCAGCTGGACGTGGTCCTGCGGCACCTGCGCTACGCGGACGACCCGCCCAAGTCCTACCGGCAGGCCCGCGACGCGTTCCGCCGCGCCGGTTTCGTCGGCAGCGAGCAGCGCGTGCGCATTGCCTTCGGCGCCTTGCTGGTGCAGGAGGGCGGCGGCGAGACCGCCGAGAGCGACGAGGCCGATGAGGCCGAGGACACGAACGTCTGATCTGTCCGGCACCACCAGTGAGGGCCAGCCCGCGGATGCGGGCTGGCCCTTGCTGCGACTGCCGGAACCACGCAGTCGAGCAGCGCAACGGCGAGTAACCCGGTGAGCGAGAGCGAGAAGGAGCTCGCAGACCCGGAGAGCAGACCCGTAAAGCGCTGCGACCTCAAGGAAGTTCGGCGCGAGCAGTGCTCGCCAGCCCATGAGAACGGGGTGGGATATGGGCAAGAAACGCCAGGGCAAGCAGAACAGTCAGGATTCTTACGGGCAGTTGGCCGGTGCGATCGGCGGCCTGGTCATCGTCTTCGGCGTTCTGGCCGCCATCAAGGACAAGTTGGGCCTGTCGTGGCCGGCCACCGTGCTCCTCACCGCAGGGGCATTGGTCGCGCTCGGCTATCTGGCCTGGCGGCTCCGCACGGCCGTCGCTCGCCTGCTGGCAGGCGAAACGAACGATGTCGTGGCCCTGAAGCAGGATGCGCCCGGCACCGCGCTGGAAGCGGCGCAGGCGGCACTGGAGGGCCCACAGGGTGCTGTTCACGCGGCATTGACTGCGGCGCTGAGCAGGGCCGGGGCCATCGGCAAAGACGAGGTAGTCCTGGAGGACGACGTCACCATCGAGCAGCTGCCCGTCGGCACCGTTTACGAATTCCTGGTGCCCGCGAGCCGCACGTCCGAGGACATCGCCACCCGGCTCGGACCGATCGCCTCGATGTTCGGCGTCACCCGGCTTCACCTGAAGCTGGAGACCAGCCGCCGCAGCGAGCGCCAGGTGCGCCTGCTGGTGCTGAACGAACCACCGTTCAGCACCCTGTTTCCCGCTCCGACCCGGCAGGAGATCGCCGCGTTCGCGGGCGTTCCGATCGGCCACGACATCACCGGCCGGCTCGCCGGGGTCCCGACGTTCGACAAGGCGTCGCTGCTGATTGGCGGCATGACCCAGATGGGCAAGACGACGCTGGTCAACGGGGTCATCACCTGCCTGCTGATCGCGTACGGCGATTTCGACCTGTACCTGCTCGACGGGAAACTGTGCGGGCTGACCAAGTTCGAGAAAATCGCCGTCCGTTACGAAGCGTCCGATGACCCTGCTGTTCTGGAAAGCATGCTCGATGAGCTGAATTCCCGAGTGGGTCGCCGCTACCAGGAAATGCAGGACGCCATTCGTAACCGGCAGCCTGCGCCCGTTTTCAAACCGGTGTTCTTCATCATCGATGAGGCCGCCGACTTCTACACCGACAACGGGAGCAAGGAATCACAGGAGACGGTGCGCCGCAATGAGGATAAGTCGCGGTCGCTGGTCGCCAAGAGTCTCGAATCCGGGATTGTCACGGTGATGCTGACGCAGCGCCCGGCAAATGATGCGATTCCTGTAAAGGTTCGGGATCAGTTCCTTTACCGGATGTGCCTGTATGTGGCTTCGAAGGGTGGAGCGAAAGTCGCCCTCGGAGACTCGTACTTCGAAACCGTCGCTCCGATTCACCCTTCACTCCTCGATTCGGGGGTCAAGGGTCAGGCGGTTCTTTTCGCGAACGGCTCGTCCACCCTGATTCGAGGCTTCCATTTCCCGGATGAGTTCATCTGGGGAGTGGTCGACGACGTGTATGCCCGGCGGCAGAAAAAGATGGAAGCGGCGCCGGTAACCCCGCTGAAAAAGGCAATCGACCTGATGCGGGACAACGGGGTGGACTTCATGCCGACCCCCGATCTGGCCACGTCGCTCGGAATCACGGAAACCGACCCAACGGAGCGCGGGAAGCGCTTGAAGGCGCTTCTCGGCGTTCCGGCGGACAGGGGCCCGAAGGGCGCACGCGGGTATCGGCTGGCCGATCTCACCGCAGCCGCTATGTCCGGTTCGTGACCGCCACCCGGCACCGCCAGGACACCGCCCAGCCACCGCCACCGCACCGCCACCCAGCTCATCGGGTGGCGGTGCGGTGGCGGTGCGGTGGCGGTGGCCCGGCGGTCACCCGTGACGGTCCTGACCTGCGCAAACACCGAGAACACCTAGGAAGGAAGGAAAAGGCTCTTGAGGAGCTCTACAGCCGTCACCATCGGCGTGGGCGCCACCGCGGCCGTGCTCGTGGCCGGCCTCGTCCAGGCCGCCAGCGAGGACCCCGTCATAGGGCAGGCGCTCAGCCTGTCCGTGCCCGCCAAATACAGGGGCCTGGTCGAGGCGGCGGGGAAGACCTGCTCCGAGGTCAGCCCGAACCTGCTGGCCGCGCTCCTCACCCAGGAATCCGGCTTCAATCCGAAAGCAGAGTCACCGGTCGGCGCGCAGGGCATTGCACAGTTCATGCCGTCCACATGGGAATCCACCGGAATCGACGGCAACTCAGACGGAAAGCGTGACGTGTGGGATCCGGAAGACGCGATCCCCTCAGCAGGCAAGCACCTGTGCGCGATCGCCAAGGAAGTCAAAGGCGTTCCCGGCAACAAACAGGACAACATGCTCGCTGCCTACAACGCCGGAAGCGGCGCCGTCATCAAAGCCGGGGGCGTCCCTGACAACGGCGAAACACCGAACTACGTCCAGTCCATCAACGCACTCGCTGATGTTCCGGACGGCGGGAAAATGACGACCACCGACCGTGCCGCCACCGCTATCAACGCGGCGAGCGACGAACTCGGAATGCCGTACTCATGGGGCGGAGGAAATGCAAACGGCGCCAGTACCGGGATCTGCTGCTCCCCTAACGGGAGTTCTGGAGAGAGCATCAAGGGCTTCGACTGCTCCGGGCTCACGCTCTACGCCTACGCGAAGGCCGGAATCACCCTGCCCCGCACGGCAGCACAGCAATACGCCGCCTCAGAACCGGTAAAGCCCGGACAGAAACGTCCCGGAGACCTCGTCTTCTACGGGAGCAGCCCCGCGAATATTCACCACGTCGCGATCTACGTCGGAAGCGGCTACATGATCGAGGCCCCCCGGCCCGGCACCAAAGTCCGCTTCTCCCCCATCGACTCAATGCCCGACCTATATGCGGTCGCACGCCCCGTACCCCACTCGAACAAGGAGATCTGACCCATGAACAACAAGTTCATCACCCTCGCCAAGCCCGTCGACATGTCTGGCGGCTTCAAGGACTTCTTCGACACCATCGGCCTCACCGGAGCCGGGCTGGTCACCAAAGGCATCGCCGCCGTGATCGCCGTCATCGCGATCCACATGATGCTCCGGCTGTCGAACGAGCCCAAGGAAGCCCTGCGGAAGGGGTCGATGGCGGTCGGCACGCTGTTCGTCGCCGTCATCCTCGCGCTCTACGGCGACACCCTGTTCTCGACCGTCACCAACGCGAAGGCCTGAGCATGCCCGACAACGATCCATGCCGCCTGCTCAAAGAGCCCGCCAAGAGCTACTGCGAAGGCGACGGGGGCAGCGGAAACGGCTTCTCCGACACTGGTGGTGACGGGATCACCGACGGCGCCTCCGACCACGTCAAAGACCTCGCCGAAGTCCTGATCGAAACGCTCGAGGGACTGCTCGCCCCCGAGAAGGCGTGGGCGCCGGAGACCAGCGACACCTGGGTGTACCAGCAGTTCCTCTGGCTCGGACAGCACCTGGCCATCGCGATCCTGATCTGCGTGATCGTCATCTGCGCCCTGACCGCCTGGCAGGGCGCGCCCCGCCTCAAGCAACTGGGCGCATCCACGGGATGGACGCTGGCCGCGATCGCGGGCATGGCGTCCGTTCCGGGGATCGTGATGGTGCTCAACGCGGCCGTGAGTTCTGCGTTCACGGTCGCGTTCGACAGTGACCAGTCGACCCTTTTCAAGGCCATCACCGAGGATCTGGATGACGGGGCGGATGCGGGGAATCCCCTGGCGATCCTGATCATCATCTCCGCGCTGGTCGTCGCGTTGGCGTTCGCGGCGCTGGTGTTCATGACCCGCCAGCTCGGGATCCTCGCGTTCGTGCTCATGGCGCCCCTGGTCCTGGCCTCTATGGCTCGCGGGGGCGACACGTCCGCGGTCCGTGCGTGGGCGATGCGCCTGCTGGGGCTGATGTTCGCCCCGTTCGCGCTGCTGCTGGTCAGCCCGTTCGTCAAGATGGTCGAGGGCTCGCTCGTGATGGACGCGGTGCTCCTGGTCGCGGCGGACGCCCTGATGCTGCGGATGATCTTCCACGGGATCCCGTACTTCGGTTCCAGGATCGCAGGAGCCGCACGCGGCTTCGTGGAGAGCCGGACGCCCAGTCCGCTTGCGCGGGCGGTTGTCCGGGCCGGGGCCCCGGACTTCTACGAGCAGGAGAACAACCCGCGGATGCCGCGCACCGTGGACACCCCGGGCCGGGCCGCGCACCAGGACCGCGGCGTCCTGTTCGCCGCCTACGGGCTCAAGCAGCAGCAGCGGTCCTCGCGGCTGACCACCCAGTCCGCCATCGACAAGGCCCAGCGGGAAGCGCCGCGCAATCAGCAACTCATCGAGGCCCGCAGAGCGGCGCGGGCTGCTGCCGTAACCACCCCCGGCCCCCGGACGCAGGCTCCGGCAGCTCCGGCGCCGGGGCCGGCCCCGGTCCGGCCGCCCAATCCGTAAAGAGCCAGCCGCCCCTGGCCCCGGCGTACGACCTCCCGCCCGACACGGCGCGGAGCGTACGCCGGGGCCAGGGCCCTATCCGGCCCTATCCGGCCCTGCCTGGCCCAGACTTCAAGGAAGAGGAACCCGTGTACTCCCTGACTCCCGGCTATCGCATCCCCGCCCTGCAACGCGGCCTGAGCCCCGCAGAGACTCTGTTGACGAAGATCAATGCCGGGGCAGGGAGCGCCGTCCTGATGTCGGCGCTGCTCGCCCCACCGCCCGCCTGGACGTTCGGCGCGGTGGGCGCAGCTGCCGCGCTGCTCAACCTTGCGCCGGGGCCACGCTCGATCGCCCGGTGGGCGGCCGTCGGCTGCCGGCACCTGTGCGAGCGCACCGCGCCCGCCGGCCTAGTGCCCGGGACCGGAGCGACCACGACGTGGGCGCTGTATCCCGGGCACGGCACCATGCAGGACGCGCAGCAGCGCGCCGCGTTCCATGAGGCGTTCTCGCGCGCCCTGACGTTCGCCGGCGGGCAGGCCCGCGCCGCCGGGATCCAGGTCCACGTCACCCACCACGCCACGGTCGGCGACTACACCGCCCACACCCAGACGATCTCCGTCCACGTCCCCAAAGGACTCGTCGGCTACCCCACACGGGTCATCGACACCCTCGAGGGCGAGTTCGCCACCATGGGCGAGCTGACACCGGTAGACCCGGAGCCCATTCCCGCCGTTGTCGAGCGCGGCCCGGGCTGGGTCGCGCTCGACAACGGCGGGTACGCGGCGACCGCACGCATCACCGGATGGCCGGATGAAAGCGACGGCGACCTCATGCCCAAGCTGCTGCTCGGCCACGACGCCGACCGCTCCCTCGCAGTCCTGTACCGGCCGCTGCCGGCGGCGCAGTCACGCCGCTCGGCGAAGTGGCAGGGGGCGGCGGCCGAAGCATTCACCACCGACAAGATCAAAGCCGACGCACACAGCATGGCCAGCGGCGCCACGCACGGCGCACTCGTCCAGGGCGCGGCCCTGGTCGACATCGACGCGTATCTGACCGTGTGGGGCGACAGCCCCGAGAGCGTCACCGAAGCCCGCTGGCAGACCGCACTGACCGCCGACCGCCACCGCATCCGCCTCGACTGGCTCCCGGGCCAGCAGCACCGGGCCCACGTGATGACCACCGCTCACGGAGCCTCCACCAGGAAAGGGGCGATCCTCTGATGATCCGCCTGCCCTCCAGCCACGCCGCGATCACCGCGCCGCTCGTCGCCTCCAGCACCCGCTTCCCCGGAATCCCGATCGGCAAGTCCCTGCTGGACGGACGCCCCTTCCACCTCTCCCCCGTCCTTGCTGAGACCGCTCTCTTGCCGTCGACCAACTCGCTCGCGCTGGGCGGTCTCGGGTCGGGCAAGTCGACCACCGGCAAGATCCGGATCCGCCGCGAAATCCTCCACCACGACCACCAGGCCGTCGTCATCGACTCCTTCGGAGAGGACAACCAAGGCGAGTGGGGAGCCCTCGCCCACTCACTGGGAGGCCAGGTCATCGAGGCCGGCTCCTTCACCCTGAACCCCTGCAGCGACCTGCTCCCGCCCGAAGTACGCGAGCAGCTGATCCGCTCCCTGATCGCCGCCGCCGAGCCCGGCGCACTCACCTACCAGTCCACCCACGCCCTCCAGCACGCACTCAATCACCCCAAAGCAACCCACCTCAACGGCCTGGTCGACGCCCTGGCACGCCCCGAGGACGGCAGGTGGCCGGCCGCGAAACTCGCCGAATGGGGCGAGGGCGTAGCGATCGCACTGTCCCGCTACACCGACGGCAGCTTGCGCGGCCTCTTCGACGGCCAGGACGCGACCCTGCCGCCCACCGACCTGCCCATCCTCACCTTCGATTTCTCCCGCCTGGACCGCAACAGCCCCGCGATCCCCTCGCTGATGGCCGCGGTCTCGTGCTGGGCAGAACATGTGTGGCTGCGCCAGTCGACCGCCGTCCATCGGCACCTGGTGCTCGAAGAGGCGTGGCAGATCCTGCTGTCCCCCGCTACGAGCGAGCTGATCCAGCGGCTGCTCAAGAACAGCCGCAAGGCCGGCTTGTCCTTGGACGTGGTGATGCACACGCTGTCCGACCTCGGCGACGGCAAGGCGCAGGACCTGGCCCGGCTGTGCGAGGTCGCCCACGTCGGGCGCCTCAACCCGGAGGAGGCCGCCGTCGTCGGCACGGTGCTCGGCCTGCCTGCCTGGGCGGTCGCGGAGATCCCGCGCCTGGCCCCGGGCCAGGCCGTGTGGAAGGTCGGCCCCCACTACGTCGACATCATCGAAACCGTCCGCAGCGAGGAGGAGGCCTGCCTCACCGACACGTCCTCCCGACGTCGCCAAGCACAGGAAGCCCTGGGCGAGCCGGACGCAGAGGACGACCTTGGAGAGGACGACCCCGCGCCGCTGACGCTGCTGAAGGAGGAAGAGGCAGCGAGCGGCTACGACGACCAGGACCAGAGCCTGCCCGTGCCAGCCGAGCAGGAAGGTGACTGGGACTGGGACATGCCTCCCAATCTCATCGACGCCCGACACTACGAGGTCGTCCAGACCGCGCGGGAAGGCCGATGCAACGAGGCGTCCGAGCTGGCCGCGCTCGGTGAGCGCCAGGACATCACTGCCCATGGCATCAACTCCGATCAGGCCGTGGCGTGGCTCTCCACCCGGGCCAAGATCGCCGACTTGTGCGGGACACCAGAGACGGCGCAGCAGCTGCGTGCGACCGTCGCCCACATGGGCAAGAAGGTCGAGTGGTGGACCGACGAAAGTACGTCATCCCAAGTCCGCACCAGCCCACCTGTGCAGAATCTCCGGCACGGAGATGAAGCTACGCGCTACGGTCAATCGCATGGGTGACAAGGTCAATTGGTGGACCAACACAGCTGCCGGCACTCCACAGGTAGCGCACCACGTACCCAGCCCGCCGGTACCCGCTCCGAATCCAGGCGACGGACAGCCCGCACCACCACATCGCGGTACCTGGCTCTACATCGCTGTGGCCGTCGTCCTCATCACCGCCATCGCCGTCGTATGGCAGAGCCCCACGGACGACCAGCGTCGGGAGCGCCAGGCGAAAGCTGCTGCGTACAAAGGCCGGTCCGGCGCGGCACTCGATATCGACAGCGTCGATGCCGATGTCGTCGCCCACTGGACCGCGAAAAGAGATCACGTTGTCCTTGAGCTGAGGTCATACTTCGACGAAGACGCCAAGTACCTGCGCCTTGAGGCGTCTGGGAAGAGCGTCACCAGTAGGCGGGAAGACAACTGGTACCCGGAGACCCCCGAGATCAGGCTCCCGGTCAAGGACCCCCTTGCCGATGTGACGGTCCAAATCGCGATCGGTGGGAAGACCTGGAAGGAGGGCTCCCGAGGAACCGTTCGCACGATCCGGTTGGCCCCCACGGGAGTCGCCTACGACGCAGAGACCGGTCAGAAGCTGCCCTCAGATCTCTGACGCCTCTCGAAACCCGAGTACCACCAGAAGGTCGGACCCCGTCAGTCGGGGCCGGCCTTTTTTGTGTCCGGTTGCTCTGCCTGGTTCTCGCCCGCCAACGCGGTGGGCGAGGACCGGGCAGGCCGACCGGCCTGTGCTCAACCACCGCGCCCGCCACCCCGACCCAGGGACGGCGGGCGCACCCGTACACACCCAGCCACTGCCCCCGTTCACGATCAGGAGAACCCGCATGAGCACGCCGACCTTCTACCCGGAGATGCCCGAGCACAGCCTGGTGGTCCTCATCGGCCCCAGCGGGGCCGGGAAGTCCACCCTCGCGAGCACCTGGCCCGCCTCGCAGGTGCTGTCCCTGGACGCGCTGCGCGAGGTCGTCAGCGACGACGCGGGCGACCAGGACGCGACCGGCGACGCCGTCGCCGCCCTGCACCTGCTCCTGGAGGCGAGGATGCGCCGACGTCTGTTCACCGTCGTCGACGCCACCAACGTCACCAGGTCCGCCAGGGAACCGCTGCTCGCCGCCGCCAAGCGGCACAACATGCTCCCCATCGCGGTCATGGTCCCCACCCCCGGCAGCGTCTGCATCGAGCGACAAGGACCGAGGCCGGCCAACCGCACCGTGCCGGAGGAGGTGGTTCTCCAGCAGCGCAAGGACATGGTCGACTCGCACCGCACCCTCAAGTCCGAGGGGTTCTCCGAGATCGTCTTCTCCGACAGCCTCTGCCGGCTCCTGCCGTACCTGGAGCGCCTGAGCCAGAAGCGCACCGCCGACCTCGGACTGGACGACGGCGACGGCCTGGGCGACCTGCTGCTTGTGCGGCGGACCTTCGGCGAGGAGATCCTGCCGCTGTGGCGCTGGAGGGACGGCTCCGGCCTTGCCGACGGCGACCGCGTCGCCGAGGTCCGCCTCGGCCGGCAGCAGCTCACCCTCGCCCTGCGTACCGACGTGGACGGCGAGGGCGACATCGGGTTCGACGTGCTGGTGCCCTGCCCGCCCCAAAAGGCATCCTCGAAAGATGCCAATCTCTAGAAATGTATCCTTTGAAGATGCATTATTGGTGTGCGGGGCCGCCCGGCCCCGCCCTCTCCGAGCAAGGAGTTCACCTTGAGTACCTCCCAGACCTTCACCGCTGAAGCAGTCGGCGCCGTCTGGGCCGACGTCACCAGCCACGTCGGCGCGGTCAACGTCACCATCGACCCGACGCTGAAGAACGCGGTCGTCACGGTGAGCACGGGCGACGACGAGGGCCCCCTCGCCGACGCCGTCCGCGGCGCCACGAAGAAGGAGAGCACCTACCAGAACCTCAACTGCCTCACAGTCCGCGTCCCCGAGGTCCAGGGCAACACGATGACGATGGGCAACTCCACCTTCAGCTTCAACGGCGGCAACATGGTGGTCCGCCAGAACTTCGGCGTCGTCCGCGGCTCCGTGACCGGCATGACCATCGCAGACGGCGACATCACCATCGGCGGCCGCAAGGTCGTCTCGGACGGGGTGGTCGTCGCGGAGCAGGGCACCGTCGTCAGCGGCGGCGGCACGGGAACCATCACCGTCGACGTCCGGCTGCCCAGCGACCAGTCCTCGGTTCGCCTGGAGACCACCAGCGCCGACCTCACCGTCCACGGCGACCTCCAGGTCCTGGACGTCCACTCGGTCTCCGGCGACATCGAAGCCCGTGGCGTGCACACCCTGCGCAGCAACACCACCAGCGGCGACCTCGAGGTGGAACGGGTCGACGCCCGCGTCGACGTCAACACAGTCTCCGGCGACATCGAGATCGGCGCGTACAACGGCACCGAGTTCCGCGCCAGCACCGTCAGCGGTGACATCGACGTCAGCGCGACCCCGGCCGCCGCCGGTGTGATCGACGCCAACACGGTCTCCGGCGACGTCACCACGCGCGGCACCAGCCACCTGCGCGAGCGCGTGGGCACCGTCTCCGGCAAGCACCGCAGCCGGTGACGCCCCGGGGCGGCCGCCTCTGGCGACCAACCTTCACCGGCCGCCCCGGGCCTCCCAACCCGCTCCACCAAGAGCAGGGGGGCAGACACATCGTCCCTCAACTCCCCACTGGAGCCAGCCATGACCCCGCGCCCCGACGACCAGGCCCGCACCGAGCTGCGCGACCTGGTCGCCCAGGCCAGCAAGCGCCGCGAGCAAGAGCACGAGCGCATCGAGACCGAGTTCTGGCAGGAGATTGACCGCCTGCAGAAGCGGTACCACGGCGCGCAGCAGGACATCGCCGACGCCTTGGACGTCAAGCGCAACCAGATCCTGCGGCAGACCAAGCGTTACCGGACTGCCGACCAGGACCCCGGCGCCGTCGACGACTGAACGGCCACCGCCGCTCCGGCCCGGACCAGCCGGGCCGGAGCGGCCCACCGTCTCCGCAGCCGCTGCGGCCTGACGGGCTTCCCCGTCGCCCGGCCTGCCCAACCTCTTCGACCCCAGGAGCACTTCCGTGTCCGTCACCATCAACGCGCACCAGCTCGGCCGTCTCATCGCCCGGACCGCCGACCACATCGACGACGACCTGACCCCCGCTCTGCACGGCATCCGCCTGGACGCCGACATCGAGTACCTGTACACGGTCGCGACCGACCGGTTCACCATCGCCGCCGCCCGCTACCGCCACCACGAGCCGGACAGCGAAAACACCGCCCCGTTCGCATGCACGATCCCCGCCACCGCCCTGCCCGCCCTGCGCGAATGGACCAACACCGTGCCCGGCCACGACCCCGTCACCGTGACCCCGGCCGACGACCGTCTCCGGTTCACCGCCCCCACAGGCGAACTCGCCATCACCATCGACCCCGACGCCGACTTCATCGACTGGCGCGGCCTGCTGCGCGGCATCATCGAGCAGACCCCGACCACCGACGCGCCGGTGTTCCCGGCACTCCGCACCCGGCTGCAGGCCCGGTGGCAGAGCGCCGACACCGTGGTCCGCGTCCACGCCACCGGCGACCGGCAGCCGCTGCTCGTGACCGGGGAGGACTTCCTCGGCGCCCAGATGCCCACCCGGGCACGCCGCGACGGGTTCAGCACCGACACCGACACCCTGGCCACCCTCGACGACGTCCGCACGGCCTGGCACGACGCCCTGTCCACCGGCCCCGCCACCACCCCGCAGGCCGCTCTTTCCGCCCCGCCGCAGTCGCCCTACGAGGCGTCCAAGACTGTCGGGCAAGTCGCCGAGGACCTCCTCAAGCAGGTCCTGTCCTCCACACAGCGCCTGGTCGCGGCGGACACCGGCGAGGCGATGGCCGCGCACGCCACCGCAGGGGCCACGGCCTGGGCCGCCTACCGCTACCTCGACGCCCTCCACACCGCCGACCCACTCCTCGCAGACGCCGTGGTCGCCGAGACCGCCGAGCAGCTCGACGACGGCGCGATCAGCGAATGGGCCTGGGACGCCGCCGCGGCCGCGGGCCACGACCCGCAGAAGTGGCAGACCGAGCTTGAGGAACGGCCGGCCAAGCGCGCCGCCGAGCCCACCCAGGCCTGACGCTGTCACTGCCCGTCCCGGCCTGGGACGAGCCGCCCCCTGAACGACCCGACCCCGGCCGTGTGGCCGGGGCCGGGCCTCGGGCGGCCTCGCCGTGACCACCGGCCTCAACCGCCGCGCGAAGCGCCGCCCACCCCGAACCCGTACAGCACGCGCCCGCTTCGCGGGCCTGCCAGAGCCCCGGGGCCGCCCCAGGCTCGTGAAGAAGGAGTCGTCATGGCCAACCTCCGCGCGAACACCCCGCCCAGGGGCGAGTGCCGACAGTGCTGGCACCACGCCTACGCCAGCCGCGAGGCCCACGCCGGACTCGGACCCCGTCAGGACTGCCCGCAGTGCGTGGACCACATGGTCCACGGACACCCCGACCACATGATCGTCAGGTGATGGCGGTGACGCGGGCCATGAGTCGTCTGCTGGCCGCAGTGAAGCGGGCGAGGTGGGGCGCACCGGACACGGTGTACTCGCCGCTGGCCCCGGTGGACCACGTGGCCGCGCTCCCGGCCCCGAAGCCGGTCCGCCCGGCGCCGGCACGGAAGTCGCGGTCGACCAAGCCTCGCCCGCTGGCGGCGTACGAGCTGGCCGGCCGGGAGCCGTGCTGGCGGTGCGGCGAACCCCCGGTGGAAGGCACGCACGCCTGGGACGACCGCGGCGACTTCCAACTGCTGTCCAACCACACCTTCAAATGCGCGAACGGGCACGGCTGGACGCACAGCACGGACGGCGGCTGACGCGTCGGCCGCCACCATCCGTACCACCGGAAGGATCTACTGCCCACCGTCGACCAGCTGCGCGCCGAGGGATTCGGCACGGTGCACTTGGAGATTCCCGCCACGGCCGGCGCCCCGCGGTGAGCCGGGCACCTTGAGCCCGAGCACGACGGCGACATTGCCGCACTTCACGACCCCGCCGTACTCGCATACGGCTCCACTTCCGCCCTCACCGGCACGCCGAAGGAGACCCGCCCATGACCATGTCCGCAACCGCGAAGGCGTACTACGCCGCCCACACCCAGGCCCTGCGCGAGCACGGCGCCATGAACGCCGCCCGGCTCTGGCCGCGCCAGGCGCTCCTCTACACGACCGTCAACGACGCCCACTTCCTGCCGTTCCCGTCCCGGACACCCGTCCGGTCCGTGGCCCCGGCCATCCGCACCGCCCTCAAAAAGCACCTGGTACACGAATACGAGACCACCGCCCGCGACGGCTCCCCGCTGCGCATCGTCTACATCCGCCACGCCCCCGGCACCTGGTCCGGCGGCGAGGACGTCATCGACGTCTACGAGGTCCCCACCGAGGACCCGACCGCGCTGTAAGTAGCCAGCCAAGCCCACCTGCACGACCATGAAGCGGCCCCCGTCCCGGACAATTCCGGGACGGGGGCCGCTTTTTTTGTTCTGTCTCAGATGCGGCTGGTCAGGATGTCGAGCATCGCTTCCAGGTCGGCATGAGCCATGTTGGCTGTGCACAAGTCCGCCACAGCCTGCGGGTTAGTCCACTCCACCATGACCGCCGGCGGCACAGCCGCAGAAGAGGTGGAGTCGTTCCGGGGCTCGGGGATGCCACTGACTGGCCCGCCCTCAGTGGTTACCGCGGTATCCACCGGCTGCCCGGTGGAAGCATTCGGCTGAGGAGCGGCTCCGCCCCCGGGAGTGGTTACCGCGGTAACCACCGGCTGCCCGGTGGAAGCATTCGGCTGAGGAGCGGCTCCGCCCCCGGGAGTGGTTACCGCGGTAACCACTGGCTGTCCGGTGGAAGCATTCGGCTGAGGAGTGACTCCGCCCCCGGGAGTGGTTACCGCGGTAACCACTCGCTCCTCAGAGCCCGACTGCTTCAGCTGCCGTCGCTGCTCGCGCTGCTCAGCCTGCTCCTTCTTGCGCTGCTCAGCAGCATCCTGTTCGGCACGCCATGTGGAGACCTGGTCCGCAGCCGGCACACGGGCCAGCCGCCGGGCATCCCGAACGGCCAAGTCCCCAGCGCGCAGCATGCTCTGCATCTCAGGGGTGAGTTTGAGTAGCGCCCGCCGCTGGGACACCCAGCCATGAGTCCAGCCCCGGGCTTTCGCGGCTTCACGCGTACTGGGGTACTCCGCGACGACTGCCTCGACCGCCCTGGCCTCTTCGATGATGTCGAAGTCCTGGCGGCCGATGTTCTCCTCAACGGCCGCCCCGAGCAGCTCACCACGGGACACCGCGACCGTTTCATCGTGAACGATGAGGAGCTCTGTACGCCCGTACTTGTGTGCGGCGGCCAGCCGCCGGCAACCGTTGACGACAACATATAGCGCATTGCCGACGCGCTCGGCGTCCTCGGGCCACAGTGCGAGGTAGCCCTTGGCAGTGACGACCAGGCACGGCTGCAGCTGCCGCTTGGCGATGGACTTGAGGTCTTCGAGGTCCCCGAGATCTTCGCGCGGGTTGCGTGGGTTGGCGGCCAGCAGAGCAAGGGATACGCCCGCAGAGGTACCAGCGGCGACCGCGACCGGCTTGTCGTCGATGGTCGCCAGATTTACACGGCGCCCCATCTCACACCCTCCCCTTCGCGGTGGACTGCGTCCGGGCCTGCCTGGGCAGCGGACGACCACCGATCCCCAACTCCATAGCCAGGCGGAAGAAGTCTTCCCGGGCCTCCAGAGCGATGCGTCCCCTGGGGTACTGGGTGCAGACCAATCCCTCAGCCGCCGCGCGGGTGTGAATTTTGTAGTGCCGGACGACCGTCCGCAGACGCGGCCAGTCGTTGTTGTCGACGTACTCCTGGGTCTGCTCCAGGTCCACCGTGCCGTCCCGCGGGTCCCAGTCAGCGATCAAGATCCGGTACGGGATGCCCTTCGGCTCCAAAACCTGCTCGATAGTCCGCTTGGTCGGGGGATACGCCATCGCCTCCGGCGGCAAGGGCACAACCACTTCGTCAGTGGAATCGAGCGTGGCCGAAAGGATCTTCTCGTCCTCGATGTTGCCAGGGGAGTCCACAAAGACGTACTCGTACTGCTCCAGCATCTTCAGCCGGCTCAAGTCCTCCGGCTTGTCGTGACACTGGTGGAAATCAAAGGGGAGCTGCTCTTCGTCCACCCGGTCCGACCACCAGACCGCAGAGGCTTGCGGGTCAGTGGACACGACCAAGACCTGGCTCTGTCCCGAGCGGTTACCGAGCGACTGACCAGCGATTGCAGCGAGGTTGACCGTGTTGGTGGTCTTCCCTACGCCGCCCTTCTGGTTCACGAACGCGATCACGCGTGCCATGTTGAACTCCTCGGGCCCGTCCATTTCCCGGACTCTCCGGTACTCCGGGCCACGGGTAACTATCTCAGACCGGATAAATACCAAGCCCCTGTCATATGTGGCGCGTCGCTTCCTTCCGTATGGGCATGGGCGGTGCGTCGACGGCTGACAGCCAGTTGAGAGCAGCGCCCGGAGGGCCCGTGAGGCCAATTGCTGACCCAACCCCGAAGTTGCAGTTAGAGCCTCCGTTCCGTGCGCCCAAAAGAGGAGCAGTCAGTGCCCAGCGAGAAGCAAGGCGGCGTTCTGTCCGTGCTGGTGGCAGCGGCCGCCTGCTACATCGGCTACATCCATCCGAGCGCGGTGCCAGCACTCACCCTCGCGACCGCGGTGTGGGTGGGGATGTGCATGTACATGAAGGAGTAACCCCGCGAAGGGCGGGTTGCGGTCTTCACCGAGCACATCAACTCGTCCCCGAGGAGGACGTCGACAGAAGAGGGACCAGTCACCAAGACCGGTCCTTCTTCTTGTCCATCGACGAAGTTCTGCGCCTCCACCAGCCAGATGAAGCGGACGCAGCTCGGCGGCCGGGCTTCCAGGTTGGGCGGCGCTTCTTGGCGATGGCACCGGGCGCGGGTGTAGCGCAGACCCCTGCGGCGCCGCGAGGATGGGCAGGACATGGGCGTGGTGTTGCCGTGGGGCCGGCCTATGCCGTGATCTGGGTCCGGTCCGGACCACGACGGAAATCCACCCCGGCTACGAGGACATCGCCTGATGGAGAACTTCTTTTCGCGGGTCGGGCGGGTCTGGCCGGCGGGACGCCGGGATCTGCACTGGCACATCCTGCCGACCCCGGCCGAGGCCAGCGCCCTTGCCGCGCCGTACAAGGGACTTGCTGCCCCGCGGGGGCTGGCAAGCGTGCCGGTAGATGGGATGCACTGCACGCTCCTGCACGCTGTGGGACTGGGCATCGACGACGTCGATACGGACGCGCTTCTCAAAGAGGTCGCGAGCCGCATGGGGTCGGTGCAGCCGTTCGCGTTGACGTTCGACCGGCCGGCCGTGGGCGCGGTCGCCGTGGAGATCAGCGGATGGCCGGGCCGTCAGTTCAACGGGATCGTGGACGCCGTCACCCAGGCGACGGCCCGCAGCACGGACGCAGCCTTCAGGCACGCACCAAGCCGATACCCCCACATGTCCCTTGCCTACACATCGGACGGCGCCGAGGACGTCGACGCGGTCACCCTGCGGGCAGCGCTGGCAGACATCGAGCAGCCGCTGTCCGGGACCGTGTTCGCGGACCGGATCCACCTCGTCGAGCAGTGGCACGACGGCGCGCACATCATGTGGGATCCGATCGCCGAGGTGCTCCTCGCGGGCCGCCCCGCCGACTGAGGTCAGGGGGTGCTGCCGCGCTGAAGCGCGGCCTGGCGCAGAACATCGATCAACGGCAGCACGTCGTCCTCGGCTGCCCCGCCGATGGCGACGAGATAGCCCAGGAGAGAGCGGGCGATGATCGCGGCCTGCTGCGGCGCGCCGACCGCCGCGAGGGACTTGAGGGTCTCGCTGAGCACGATGGACACCTGCACGGTCGGATCAGCGTTCAGCTTCTCCGTCGCGGCCGCGAGCTCGTCCGCGGGCATACCGTCGTGGATCCCGAACCGGGCGGGCAGCATCGCCTGCATGATGAGATCGCCAAGGCCCGCGACCAGGACCGGCGTCGGCTGCTCGCCGGGCTCGTGCCGCAGGAGCGCGGCCATGGCCACCTCGTCCTCGCGCCACACGGCTTCGAGGTAGCCGCAGGCACGCAGGATGCTGTCCGGTGTCATCGCGTCGGCCACTACCGGCGCCCCTGCCCGTTCGTCAGCCTCACAGCAGCCACCCTCCCCATACTCGCCTGCAGACCTGACCTCACCTTAGTGAGACGGCTGCCGGCCCAGTCGAACCGGTTGCTGAGCGAGCGGGTGAGCGGAGGGAACATCATGGTGCCGGTCGCCGGATGTCGGCATACACACGCGCCCGCACCCCTGCCACCCCGGGTTCGCTGCGCACGGGCGTGATGCCGGAGGTGGCCCACCACTGCTCCAGCGCGGCCATGACGGCGTGGGCGGTGTCCTCGTCGGCGGCGGTGATGTCGAGGACCACGAGGCCGGGTTCGTCGATGTGCTGGGCGTCGATCTTCATGCTGAATCTGACGCGGCTGTCGTCCGGCCGGGTTCGCCGACGCCATGCACGCCATCCGTACGAGCGAGGCGAGGCCTCGCCCGGCGGGCGGCGGTTGACGGGCGCCACCTGCCCTACGCCCGATGTCGGGGAAGGAGCGCCGTCGCAGACATCGGCTGAGACCGTCCGGGGTCAGGGGACGTCGCCGGCCCAGTGCCATCGTCCGGGGCTGTCGGGGCGGGCTTCGTAGTCGGCGCGTCCGCCGGCCCCGTACGCGCCGTCATTCGTGATCAGCATGGCCCCGGTGGCCCGTTCCTCGGGCGTCCAGTGAGTGACATCGACGAGCTGGCCGTCCAGGGCGCCGCCGACGAGCTCGACATACTCCCGGCCGGGCTGCTCGTAGGGGTCGGGGTCGTCGTGGTCGGATCCGTACACCCGTCGCTGGGGAAGTGCAGTCATGTGGTCAGGCTGGCACCGGCCGCCCCGCGACGTCATCCGTTTGAGCGGACTGCCCAAGAGCCTGGCGCCGCCGAGCGGCCCGTAGAGCGCGCGTAGCGTGACGGCTCCACGTCACGCTTCTCCCCAGAGGAGCCCGGATCCCCATCGGATCCCGGGCCCCTCTCGCGTTCGGCACCCCAGCCGTCTACCAGCGCATCCCGAGTTGATCGAGGTCCGCACGGCGGTGCTCGGTGAGCTTGGCGGCGCGTTTGCGGACGTTGTCGAGCCACGTTCCGAGCTTGACCTCCACAACCCCGTCAGCGCCGTTCTGACGGCCTGACAGGTCCGTCTCGGCCTCCAGGTGCTCGATGTGCTTGCGGGGCACTCGCAGGTGTCCTTCACGGGCGTGGAACTGGCGGGCGGCAGCGAGGTTCCGACGTCCCGGCACCGCTGCTGGTCGCCTTTGTGATGGTGGGTGAGTTCGGGGGAGTGGAGCTTTTGAGGGTGCGTGAGGCGGGTCAGGTGGTGCGTGCTGATTCCCAATCTCATCTGGGGTCAGGTTTTGACGCACTGTCTGGGTGGGCATGGTGGAGGAGAGTTCCGGGTTTGTCGGCCCGTTCCTCACGGTCCGTCACCTCTCGTTCCGCCCGAGGCCGCCCCTCCACCTAGCCAGCCGCCCGCGTAGCGGGCCCTGAGCAGCCACGGAGTGGATGCTCACGTGGTCGGCGCGGAGCTCCGACCACGACCAAGGGTCACGGAGTGACCCGGCAACCCGGGCCGCAGGCCCGATACCGCGCGGAGCGCGGTGCCTGCTTTTCCGCCGCGTAGTGGCGGCGCGTCG
>NZ_JBSFET010000083.1:0-25706 GCF_053594575.1 Streptomyces sp. NPDC001880 | reverse complement strand
GGCACACCCTCCAAAACCCCACGCCAATACCCCAACTGCTCACTCACCACACTCCCCGGATCACCCTCAGACCCCAACACCTCCCGCTGCCACACGGCGAAATCCGCATACTGGCCGGGAAGTTCGGGGAATTCGGGTGCCGATCCCTGATGGCGCTGTGTATACGCGGTCGAAAGATCCCTGAGGAGGGGAGCCATGGACCAGCCGTCGGCAGCGATGTGATGCAGAACGATCACCAGAACGTGGCTGCTCGGCGTAACCGTGAGCAGGGAAGCGCGAACCGGGATCTCCGACGCGAGGTCGAAGCAGTACTCCGCCGCCTTGGAGATCTCCGCGGGAATGTTGTCCTCAGCCACCGCCATCGTGAGCAGATCCGGGCTGACGTTCTCCAGAATGCGCTGCCCGGGCTCGCCGTCCTGCGTCTCGATGACCGTTCGGAGACTCTCGTGCCGCTCGATCACATCCGCCAGCGCCGCGCGTAGCGCCGCCACATCGACCTCGCCGGTCAGGCGCAGGGTGACGGCGATGTTGTACGCCGCACTGGGTCCCTCGAACTGGTCAAGGAACCAGATTCGACGCTGCGCATACGACAACGGGATCACGATGTGCCTCTCTCTCGACATACGGCGGAACCTGGGCCGCGCCGGTCATGACCTGGGAAATGTTTCGGAACTCTTTGCAGCTTGCGGCGTCCGGGAGATGCCCTGGCAGTGACCGCTCTTACAGCACGCTTTCGAAGCGCTGGGAATGCGGCTCCGCACTGGCCCCGCTCCAGTGCCGACCAAAAAGAACCGCCTCATCCACGCCGCGTTCCTCAATCGGCCAGGAGACGGTGGTGATATTCACGAAGGAACGCCATGTGACGTTCCCCGACATGCTTGTTCCTCCCCACGTGCCGCTGGAGAGGGTGGAGGTGAAGGGGACCCCGCTGGTGAAGCTTCCGCTGTTGGTCATCGTCGACTGGTTGACCACGATCCGGCAGGTGGGAATGCGATCGGCGAGGTGGTTCACCCGCGCCGGCCGGTTCGAGTGGATTCCGGCGCTGTGGCCTCGCCCGCAGCGGTCGAGGATGCCCCTCACGCGCTCCACGGCCCGATCGAAGTCGTCATAGGTGAGCAGGGCGATCACAGGCGCCAGCTTCTCGCCCAGAACGGGGCTGTCAGGCAGCGCGGCATCGCCGTCGAGGACGAGTGCGGTCGTCTTGTCCGGCTCGGCGAGGCTGATACCGCAGGCCGCGGCTATGGTCTCGGGCGATGTGCCGATCAGGTCGCGGTTGAGGACGCGGCCATCGGGCCACAGCGCCCGCAGCACCCGCTGCGTCTCCGCGGGGGTGCACACATGGGCCCGGCAGCGCCGCAGTTCGGCGCGGAACTCGTCCGCGATGGACCGGTGCACCAGGACGTTGCTCTCGGAGGAGCACGAGGTGCCGTTGTTGTAGCCGGCGCCCGTCTGGATGCTGCGGGCCGCGAAACGGACGTCGGACGTCTCATCGACAAGCACCGTGGGGTTGCCGACGCCCGCGCCGACGGCGGGAGTTCCGCTGGTGTAGGCACGCCGCACGGTGCCCGCGCCGCCCACGGCGACGACGAGGTCGGCGGCCGCCATCAGGGTCTCGGTGGACTCACGCCCGCTGATGTCGAGGCACTGGACGAGATCGGCGGGCGCACCGACGTCCTTGAGTGCTTCGCGTATCACGGCGACGGTCTCCGCCGCCGCGCCACGCGCCCGCGGGTTGGGGGTGAAGACCACCGCGTTGCGTGTCTTCAGCGCGGGCAGGAAGGAGCACACCATGCCGGAGTTCGGAGCGGTGGCCGGGCTGGCCGCGGCGATCACGCCCACCGGCTTGGCGATCCTGCGCAGGCCCAGTCGCGGAAGTTCCTCGACCACCCCGACTGTCGTCTGACCGTGGAGTTCGAAGACCTGCCCGAGTACGCGCTTGCGCTGGAGCTCGTACAGGTGCTCCGGGTCTCCCAAGCGGGTCTCGGCGTGGCTGAGCGTGGCGAGCCGGCGGGCGTTGTCCTCCCGATAGCAGTGCCAGCCGACAGCTGCGACCACGTCGTCGACGCGGGCCTGGGACCAGGACTCGGCGATGGCTTGCGCGGCGCGTGCGCGGCGTACGGCGTCATGCACGGTCTGCTGGATGGACGGTGTACTCACGCTGCACTCCCGGCTCGTGATGGGGACGGAGCATCAAGGGCGGTGACTGTGCTCCACAAAGGAAGAAGCGCCCTGGAAACGGGACTCCGTCAGTTCACATCGACGCCCGCGGGATATCCAATCATTTTCGCTGATGATCAGAATGGGACGGCGCATTGAATTTCACGGCAGTCGAGACATGGCGCGTCGGCCGGTCACCAGAAGAACAAGAGGGGGGACTTGTTGGCAATATCCGGACGGCAATCACGTGTCCCCTCGGCCGAGTCATCGCCGGAACGCCGTGTCCTGTTGCCAGGACACGGCGGCGATGACTACACACACCTGCGGTTTTTGGGGAGCGGCCGCCGGCCGAGGTCAGGCCGGACGCGGATGAGCCGCCAGGTTTTCGGCGACGCCGGCCACCGTGGGCGCGGCAAGGAATTCTCCCATGGTCAATCCCGGCCCGTGTCCGACGTGGATACGAGTCAGAAGACGGACGGCGCTGAACGAGTCGCCGCCGATGTCGAAGAAGTCGTCGTCGGCCCCGACCGGGCCGCAGCCCAGCGTTTCGGCGAACAGGACGGCCACGTCGCGCTCCAATGGCATATGGGTATCCCGGCGTTTCACCTCGGTATGCCGTGGTTCGGGCAGCCGTGCGCGGTCCAGTTTCCCATTGGGGGTCAGCGGAAGGTGGTCGAGCACGACGAACGTGGACGGGACCATGAAGGCCGGCAGCCGGTCGGCGACGTACCGTCGCAGCTTCCGCGGAGCCAGCGGATCGTCGCCCGTGTCGGCCACGGGGCCGGCGGGCACGAGGTAGGCCACGATCCGGCCAGGACCGGCACTCACGGCGATGGCGGCCTGGGCGATGCCGGGGTGAGCGCCGAGGACTGCTTCGATCTCGCCGGGTTCGACCCGGATTCCGCGGATCTTCACCTGTGCGTCGACACGCCCCAGGTGCTCCAGCTGCCCCTCCGCGTTCCAGCGGGCGAGGTCGCCGGTGCGGTACATCCGCTCCCCCGGAGGGCCGAAGGGATCCGCCACGAAGCGACCAGCGGTCAGACCGGGGCTGGCGTGGTAACCGCGCCCCACGGCTCCGCCGACGTACAGTTCGCCGACCGCTCCTCGGGGGACCGGCAGCAGCCCGGGACCGAGCACATGCGTGCGCATGTTGCCCAACGGCGCCCCGATCGGGATGCCGCTCCCGCCGCTCCACTCCGGGGCGACGGTGTGCGTGGTGGCGTAGAAGCTCTCCGTCTGACCGTACGCGTTGATCACCCTGGCTCTCGGCAGTTCCGCGCGCACACGTCTGATGAGGTCGGGAGGCAGCCGTTCGCCGGCGCAGATCACTGTGCGCACGTCGAGGTTGTGCGCCACCTGGTCGAGCACTTCGGCGAACGCGGAGGGGACGGTGTGCAGCACGTCGCCGGACCAGCCACCGCGCTCCGCGACGACCAGCACATCACGGACGACGTCGATCCTGGCCCCGGTGCTGAGCGCGGTGAAGACCTCGAACACGGACACGTCGAAGTTGACGGACGTTCCGGCCAGCATGACCGCTCCCGGCCGCATGCCGACCAGCGGCGCCAGTTGCGAGACACCGTTGACCACGTTGCCGTGGGTGATCGCGACGCCTTTCGGTGTGCCCGTGGACCCTGACGTGTACATCACGTAGGCCAGATTCTGCGGGAGCACCCGTGAGCCGGGCGGGAGAAGGACGCCGTCGGGCTCGTCGTCGAGGGACTCTTCGTGGTCGAGGGCGTCGACGTAGCAGCGGGGCACGTCGTCGTCCGGCAGGACATCGGCGGTTTCCTCGTCTGTGAGGACCAGGCTCGGGTCGGCGTCCGCGAGCATGAAGCCGATCCGCCCGCTCGGGTAGCGGGGGTCGATGGGCACGTAGGCGGCACCGGACTTGAGAACGCCGAGCAGTGCGACCACGAGGTCAGCGCTACGGGCCACCGCCAGTGCCACCACGGTCTCGGGCCCGGCGCCGGCGCGGCGCAGTCGGCGGGCCAGCCTCGACGCCCTCTCGTCGAGCTCGCGATACGTCAGGGAAGTGGTGCCGTCGGACACCGCGATCGCCTCGGGGGTGGCGAGGACCTGCCTTCGTACGAGGTCGGGGACGGTCGGCGCGGGCAGCCCCGTCGACTCCCCCACCGACCGTGCGAGCAGCCACTGATGGTGGGCGGCGCCGAGCATGTCCACCTGCCCCACCCTGGCTCGGCCGTCCTCGGCCACGTTCCGGAGGATCTCCGTGAAACAGTCCGCCATCGTCTCGATCGTGGACCGGTCGAACAGGTCGAGGGCGTAGACGACGTCGGCCTCGACAGTGCCGTCCGCGCCGGGCCGGAGCCGGAAGTGGAGGTCGTAGGGCGTGGTTCTCGGCGGGCGCGGTTCCACAGTTCCCGTCATGCCGGGCAGGTCCACGGCCGGCACCGGGCACTCCAGCCCTTCGAACAGCACCTGAATCAGCGGCTGGTGGGACCGCGACCGCCGAGGGAGGAGCTTTTCGATGTGGGCGAGGGGGATGTCCCCGTGCTCGGCGGCCGCCCGCTCCTTCTCCCGCACCCTCTGGACCAGTCCAAAGAGTGTCGGGTTTCCCCGCAGATCGACCCGCAGAGCCGTCACCTGGTGGAAGGGGCCGATCGCACCGGCTCGGGGCGAGGAGGTACCCATGAGCACATCCGTACCGCTGCCCAACTGGTGGAGCAGCACCGCTAGGGCTGCTCGCAGCAGGGAGTCGAACGGTACGTTCCAGGCCCGCTCCCGGTCCTTCAATGCCTCGACAAGCCCGGCCTCGAGGGTGAAGGACACACCATCCGCGTGACCGCTCCGCTCCGACGGGTGAGGCCGATCGGTCGGCAGCGGCATCGAGGCTGGCAAATCGGTCAGCTCAGCTCGCCAGTAGGCCAACTGCCGTGCCGCATCGCCGCCGGGGAGCTCCGCCTGCCCCAGGTTCGACTTCTCGATCTCGACGTGCCTCACCCAGTCGCGAGCGGGAGCGGCCCATCGCGGCGCCACGCGCTTCCGGCGCGCCGCGTAGGCGAATCCCATTTCGCTCATCAGCGGTGCCAACGACTGCCTGTCCAGCGCCACCTGATGGAAGGTCAACACGAGTAGATGGCGGTCGGGGGCGCACCTCAGCAAGGCGGCGCGGACCGGCGGTTCGGACGCGAGGTCGAAGGTATACCGCTCGGCGGCGAGGAGGACGGACTCGGCGTCCTGCTCGATCGTATCCACCACAGGCAGACGGAGCGCCACGTCCCCGGTCTGCGTCACCATCGGCCGAGGCAGTCCGTCCGCACCCTCGGGGAAGACTGTTCGCAGCACCTCGTGGCGGATCACCAGATCCCCGACCGCCGCCTCCAGGGCAGCGAAGTCGAGGTTTCCCACCATGCGCAGCACCAGCACGATGTTTCCCGACTCCGGCTGCCCTCCGAAGCGGTGGATGAACCACAATCGACGCTGCGCAATGGATGCTGAGATCATGCGCGTCCACTCCTTGTTCATTCCACTCGACTGAAATTGCAACTGAATTGAACACGGGCGAGTATTCCTGGTTGCATCACGGCCTCCCCGGGGCCTTGGGACGCCCAGACGGAGTACGTCGCGCTGTCCCGTCGACCGGACAGGACCACCGGGACAAGCCGATAGGCCCGTGGCATTGGCATTGGTACGGTGCGCCTGAGACATTGGCGCAATCAGACCGTCGGCTCGTACGCCACTTCCCGGAATGCTCTCCGGTCCAGGGCCATGTCACTGGATGACGCGCCAACAAGCAACTCAGGTGAGCGAGAGGAATCGTCATGCCACCCAAAGTCGAGGTCGACACCGAAGTCTGCGTAGGGGCCGGACAATGCATGCTGGTCGCACCCGGAATCTTCGACCAACGCGTCGAGGACGGCATCGTTCGGCTGCTGGAACCACAGCCGTCCGACGCGGAACACGGTGCAGTCCAGGAAGCCGTCCACCTATGCCCGGCCGGCGCCATCTCGTTCCGCTGACGCGGTACAGACGGGGATTGCGTTCCGTTCGGGACGCAGCGAAGAAAGGGGGGAAGTTGCAAGCGATGCGTGATGAGGGGCGAGAGCGGGACACCTCGGGAAATCTGGTGAGCCGGTTCGCCGCCTCGGTCGATGCCACGCCCGACCGGATCGCTCTGTCCGCCGAGGAACAGCGATTCAGCTACGCCGAATTGAACGCGTGGTCCGACTCCGTGGCCGCCCTTCTCCGCACGCGGGGCGTGGCACGGGGTGACCGCGTGGTCCTGCGCATGGCGCCCGGAGCCGACACGGTCGCCGCCGTCCTCGGCATCCTCAAGTGCGGAGCCGCCTACGTGCCGCTGGACGTACGCCACCCGGCGGCTCGCCGGGAGTTCATCGTGGGTGACAGCGGGTCCCGGGCCCTCGTCGGTGACTGGGGCGACGGATCGCCCCCATCGCACATCAGCACACTCATCTCGACGGATGACCTGGCCGCCAGTCGCACCGCCCGCCTGACGCCCCTGCCTCACGGACACGGGCCCAACGAGGACGACATCGCGTACATCATCTACACCTCGGGCACTACGGGCGAACCCAAGGGAGTCCCCGTACAGCACCGTCACGCCCATGCCCTCCTCACCGGCGCCTCGACCGTGTTCGACTTCGGCCCGGACGACCGGTGGCTGCTGTTCCACTCGATCGCCTTCGACTTCTCGGTCTGGGAGATGTGGGGCGCTCTGGGTACGGGCGCGGAGCTCGTCGTCCTCCCCCAGTGGGCCGCCCGATCCCCCGAGCAGTGCCTCGCGTGGATCGCGGAGCGCCGCATCACGGTGCTGAACCAGACCCCCACCGCCTTCGCATCGCTCGCCGAGGCGGCTGTCCACTCCGACGCCGACCTGCGCGAGCTGCGCTACGTCATCTTCGGCGGGGAGAAACTGTCCCCGCCGGCACTGCGGCCGTGGGGCAAGAAATACGGGCTGGCCCGCCCGCGGCTGGTCAACGGATACGGCATCACCGAGACCACGGTCTTCACCACGTTCCACGAGGTCACGGAGGACGACCTGGCGGGCGACGTATCCGTCATCGGCACACCGCTGCCGGGCTTCGGTATCCGTGTGGTCGGCGACGAGGGCCAGGACGTCGCCGTCGGTGAGAAGGGCGAGCTGTGGCTGACCGGGCCGCAGGTGACGGGTGGATATCTGAACCGGCCCGAGCTCACCAGCGAGAAGTTTCCGGCCGCCGCCGCCCCGGACACGGGCCGGACCCTGCACTACTACCGCTCCGGCGATCTGGTCAGCCGCTCACCGAATGGCGACCTCGTGTACGACGGACGCGCCGACCTGCAGGTCAAACTGCGCGGCTACCGCATCGAGCTGAGCGACATCGAAGCAGTCCTGCGCCGGCACGAGGCTGTGCTCGACGCGGTCGTCACCGTCCACGAGTTCAAGGCATCGGACACCCGCCTGGTATGCGCCTACGTCCCCCGTGAGAACTCCCCCGCCCCCGAGGCCCAGGAACTGCGCCGGCACGTGAAGGCGCTGCTGCCGTCCTACATGCACCCGGCGCGCTATCTGCCGCTCACGGAACTGCCACGCACGTTCAACGGAAAAGTCGACCGGGCCGCCATCGCCCGGACCTGGAAAGAGGGGAACGAAAACATATGAGCCGCACATCCCAGGGCGCGCTGGACTCCGCGGAACTGGAGCGGAAGGTCATCGAATGGGCCACGGAGATCCTTGAAGAACCGGCGACCCCTCAGGACAACTTCCTCGACCTCGGCGGTCACTCCATGCTCGCCGTTCAGCTCAACCAGCGTATCAGTGACGAGTTCGGCGCCGAACTCGATATGCAGATCCTTTTCGAGAGGAGCATCGGCGAGGCGGTCGCCAGCATACCGAGCCTCCACTACCCCAACGCACAGAACGGCTGAAGCGAATGACCACAAGCGAGCAGACCACCTTTGCGCTCAGCGAGCAGGAACTTTCCCAATTCGAACGGGACGGCTTCATCGGCCCCATAAAGATCTATGAGGTTGAGGACATGGAGGAGCGCTGGAAGACCATCCAGCGCGAACTACGGAACAGGTCCCACGCGATCTACCCGGAGGGTTCCGGAAAAGCCAGCAGCATTTCCAACTACGACCGCCACCTGGACATCGACCTGCTCGCCGAGCACATCATGAAGCGGGAGATCGTGGACCGGGTCGCCTCGATCCTCGGGCCCAACGTGCTGTGCTGGCGCTCGGAGTTCTTTCCCAAGTTCCAGGGGGACGAGGGCACTGACTGGCACCAGGCGGCCACGTTCGCCCACGCCAGCGGCAGCCCGCAGATCGTCTGGCCCTCCGAGGACGGCCGACCCGCGTTCGGCGGCACCATCACGGTCTGGACCGCCTTCACCCACTCCACCAAGGAAAACGGCTGTCTCCAGCTCATGCCCGGCACGCACCGGCACATGAACTACGACGAGTCCAAGGGCATGGCGTACGAGGCCGAGGCGTTCAACGCGCGTGAGAAGGACGGCGTCAAACGTGGCTTCTTCGGCTACGACTACCGCCAGCTCCAGAAGGACCCCGACTGGAGTCCCGACGAGTCGAAGGCATTCCCGCTGGTGATGAAGCCCGGTGAGTGCGTCGTCTTCTGGTCGACGCTCATGCACGCTTCTCTGCCGCACACCGGCGGCAAGAAGGATTACCGCATGGGCTATGCCACCCGGTTCGTCCCCACCCAGGTCCAGGTCTACCCGGGTACCGACGAGGTCAATGAGTACGGCGGCGGCATCACGCTCGACAACTACGGCACCGTCCTGGTGTCCGGCACGGACGAGTACGGCCACAACCGCGTGGCGAAGGAGAGTCAGCGCGGCTTCCCGTTCATTCCGCACCGGCAGCCCTGAGACGTGGTGCGATGGCGGGGACCGACCCGGTCGCCCCCACCGCACCACGGGAGTTCAGCACCCACCAGCCCGGTCGGCAGGAGGCACACGCATGACCCCCTATCCCCTCGTCCTGCTCCATCACGCCGGTGGTTCGGCAAGGGTCTTCGACGCTCTCGCCTCCGCGCTGCCACCGGAGATCCAGCCGATTCAGCTGGATCTGCCGGGCCGCGGGCGCAACTGGCGCGAGAGGCCTGCGACCACCGCGGAGGACGCCGTCGACTGGCTGATGGAACACATCGGCGGCATCGACGGAGAGTTCGCCGTCTTCGGCCACAGTCTGGGCGCCTATCTCGGCCTCGCCCTGATGTCCCGGCTGGAGGAGCGGGAAGGTGGTGTCCGGTGCTCGACGCTGTTCGCGTCGGCCAACTCCGGGCCAGTCGGCGCTGTTCTCCCCTTCGACGGCTCGGCCCTGCTCGCCGACGACGAGGAGATCTTCCGCATCACCGCGGCATCCGGCGGCGAGGTGGGGCAGCAGGTGCTGGACCACCCGCAGTTGCGCAAGCGGGCTGCCGGCCTGCTGCGGGCCGACTTCTCGCTGTCCGAGTCGTTCCTGCGCAAGCAGCGGCGCATCGTCACTGAGGCCGACATCGTGGTGTGCTGCGGCTCGGACGACATCTTCAGTGTCCGGCAACTAGAGCAGTGGCGTCTGAACACGACCTCCAGGACCGAGATCCACCGATTCCCGGGCGGCCACTTCTACCTGGAGCAGGACGCTTCAGCAGTGGCGGCCGTCGTCGCCGAACACCTGACGCGCGCACGGCGGTAGTCAAGGCCGGTGGTCGATCGTTCGCGGGCAAAGGCCGGGGCCGCCCGATCCTGTGGTCGGGCGGCTCCGGCCTTGGTGCTGCCGGTCCGGTATGCGCTACGCCTCCGTCTTGCGCAGGCGGAATGTGAGGGCCAGGCCCTCGTCCTCGAACGGGGTGCCGTACGTCTCGTCCGCCTCGCCCTCCGCGTAGTCCAGGGCGAGCACCTCCTCGGAGATGAGGGGGGCGTGCTCGGTGAGGGCCTCCACCGTCGCGGGGGACGTCGAGGTCCAGCGGACGGCGATGCGGTCCGCCACGTCCAGGCCGCTGTTCTTGCGGGCCTCCTGGATCAGGCGGATCGCGTCACGGGCCAGGCCCGCCCGACGCAGTTCCGGGGTGATCTCCAGGTCCAGGGCCACCGTCGCGCCCGAGTCCGAGGCGACCGACCAGCCCTCGCGCGGAGTCTCCGTGATGATCACCTCGTCGGGGGAGAGCGTGATCTGCTCGCCCTCCACCTCCACCGACGCCGTGCCTTCGCGCAGGGCGAGGGAGAGCGCTGCTGCGTCCGCGTTCGCGACCGCCTTGGCCACCGCCTGCACGCCCTTGCCGAACCGCTTGCCCAGCGCCCGGAAGTTCGCCTTCGCCGTCGTGTCGACCAGCGAGCCGCCCACTTCGGAGAGCGAGGCCAGGGATGTGACGTTCAGCTCTTCCGTGATCTGGGTGCGCAGCTCGGGGGAGAGGGACTCGAAACCGCTCGCCGCCACCAGCGCGCGCGACAGCGGCTGGCGCGTCTTCACGCCCGACTCGGCGCGCGTCGCCCGGCCCAGCTCCACCAGGCGGCGGACCAGCGCCATCTGGGAGGAGAGGGTGGGGTCGATCGCCGTGGTGTCCGGCTTCGGCCAGGAGGAGAGGTGCACCGATTCCGGAGCGTCCGGCGTCACCGGCGTGATCAGGTCCTGCCAGACCCGCTCCGTGATGAACGGGGTCAGCGGGGCCATCAGCCGGGTCACCGTCTCGACGACCTCGTGCAGCGTGCGCAGCGCCGCCTTGTCGCCCTGCCAGAAGCGGCGGCGCGAGCGGCGCACGTACCAGTTGGAGAGATCGTCCACGAACGCCGAGAGCAGCTTGCCGGCGCGCTGGGTGTCGTAGCCCTCCATCGCGACGGTCATCTGGTCGACCAGCGCGTTGAGTTCGCTCAGCAACCAGCGGTCCAGGACCGTGCGGTCCGCCGGGGCCGGGTCGGCCGCCGACGGGGCCCAGGACGAGGTGCGCGCGTACAGGGCCTGGAAGGCGACCGTGTTCCAGTAGGTGAGGAGCGTCTTGCGGACGACCTCCTGAATCGTGCCGTGGCCCACCCGGCGTGCCGCCCAGGGGGAACCGCCCGCCGCCATGAACCACCGCACCGCGTCCGCCCCGTGCTGGTCCATCAGCGGGATCGGCTGGAGGATGTTGCCCAGGTGCTTGGACATCTTGCGGCCGTCCTCGGCGAGGATGTGGCCCAGGCAGACCACGTTCTCGTAGGACGACTTGTCGAAGACCAGCGTGCCGACCGCCATCATCGTGTAGAACCAGCCGCGGGTCTGGTCGATGGCCTCCGAGATGAACTGCGCCGGGTAGCGGCTCTCGAAGATCTCCTTGTTCTTGTACGGGTAACCCCACTGCGCGAACGGCATCGAACCCGAGTCGTACCAGGCGTCGATGACCTCCGGGACGCGGTACGCCTCCAGCTGGCAGTTCTCGTGCGTGCAGGTGAAGGTGATCTCGTCGATGAACGGGCGGTGGGGGTCGAGGCCCGAGAGGTCCGTGCCGGCGAGCTCGCCGAGCTCGGCGCGGGAGCCGACACAGGTGAGGTGGCCGTCCTCGCAGCGCCAGATCGGCAGCGGCGTGCCCCAGTAGCGGTTACGGGACAGCGCCCAGTCGACGTTGTTGTTCAGCCAGTCACCGAAGCGGCCGTGCTTGACCGAGTCCGGGAACCAGTTGGTCTTCTCGTTCTCCTGGAGCAGCCGGTCCTTGATCGCCGTCGTACGGATGTACCAGGACGGCTGCGCGTAGTAGAGCAGCGCCGTGTGGCAGCGCCAGCAGTGCGGGTAGCTGTGCTCGAACGACTCGTGCCTGAACAGCAGCCCGCGGTTCTGCAGATCCTTCAGAACCATCGCGTCGGCGTCCTTGAAGAACTGCCCGCCCACGAGATCGATCTCGGGGGCGAAAGTGCCGTCCGGGCGGAGCGGGTTGACCAGCGGCAGCCCGTACGCTTTGCAGACGTTGTAGTCGTCCTCGCCGAAGGCGGGGTTGGTGTGCACGAGGCCGGTGCCGGTCTCCGTGGTCACGTGGTCACCATTGACGACGAAGTGCGCCCGTGCCGGGAACTCCACCAGTTCGAATGGGCTTTGGTAGGTCCACTGCTCCATCTCGGCGCCGGTGAACGACTGGCCGGTGGCCTCCCAGCCCTCGCCCAGCGCCTTCTCCAGGAGCGCTTCAGCGACGACGACTCGTTCGCTGCCGTCCGACGCGACGACGTAGACGATATCCTTGCCTGCCGACACAGCCGTGTTGGTGACGAGGGTCCACGGGGTCGTGGTCCAGGCGAGGAGTGCCGCTTCGCCGGCCAGCGGGCCGGAGGTCAGGGGGAAGCGGACGAAGACCGAGGGGTCGACGACCGTCTCGTAGCCCTGGGCCAGCTCGTGGTCGGACAGGCCCGTCCCGCAGCGGGGGCACCAGGGGGCGACCCGGTGGTCCTGGACCAGCAGGTCCTTGTTGAAGATCTCCTTGAGCGACCACCACACGGAGTCCACGTACTCCGGGTCCATCGTGCGGTAAGCATCGTCCAGGTCGACCCAGTAGCCCATGCGGGTCGTCAGCTCGGCGAACGCGTCGGTGTGCCGGGTCACCGAGTCACGGCACTTGGCGTTGAACTCGGCGATGCCGTACGCCTCGATGTCCTTCTTGCCGTTGAAGCCCAGCTCCTTCTCGACCGCGAGCTCGACCGGCAGTCCGTGGCAGTCCCAGCCGGCCTTCCGGCCGACGTGGTAGCCCTGCATGGTGCGGAAGCGGGGGAAGACGTCCTTGAAGACGCGGGCCTCGATGTGGTGGGCGCCCGGCATGCCGTTGGCGGTGGGCGGGCCCTCGTAGAAGACCCACTCGGGGCGGCCCTCTGACTCCTCCAGGCTCTTGGCGAAGACCTTGCTCTCGCGCCAGAAGTCGAGCACGGCGTGCTCCAGCGCGGGCAGGTCGACCTGGGCGGGAACCTGGCGGTACTGCGGCGAACTCATGTGCGGGCTTCCTCCGGTGGCATCTTCCCGGACGTCTTCGGCCCAGGGACAAGAGAGACGTGAGCTTATCGCCGCAGCCTCAATGCCCGTGTTCACACCGGCACTTGGAAGCTGCTCACGTCGCGTCGGTCCAGATCTGCGACGGGAGACCGATCGCTCCCATCGGCTTCTTCGCCCTCAGGCCGGCTGCCGCTTGTCGTGCGGCGAGCCCACCTCGTGCAGTACGCCGGGCAGGATGCGCAAGAAGGAATCCACCTCCTCGTCCCCGACGATGAGCGGCGGGGCCAGCCGGATCACCGTCGGGCCGACGGCGTTCACGAGGATCCCGGCCTGCTCCAACGCCCGCTCGGCTTCCCGGGCCAGCGGCCGGGCAAGGACGACGGCGAGAAGCAGCCCGGCACCTCGTACGTGGTCCACCAGGGGGTGGCGTAGAGCCTCGACGCCCTTACGCAGCCTCTCCCCCTGACGTTCCACCCGTGCCAGCAGCCCCTCGGCGGTGATGGTGTCCAGGACGGCGAGCGCGGCGGCGCAGGCCACCGGGTTGCCACCGAAGGTCGTGCCGTGCGTGCCGGGGCCGAGGAGTTCCGCCGCATCACCGAAAGCGAGGGTGGCGCCGATGGGCAGCCCGCCGCCGAGCCCCTTGGCCAGAGTGACCACGTCGGGATCGACGCCGTGGGCCTGGTGCTCGAACCAGTGACCGGTCCTGCCTATTCCGGTCTGCACCTCGTCCAGCACGAGAAGGGTGCCCATGCGGCGGGTGATCTTCCGTGCCGCGGCCAGGTAGCCGGGGGGAGGCACGACAATCCCCTGCTCACCCTGAACAGGCTCGATGATCACCATGGCCGTGTCGGGGGTCACCGCGGCATCCAGGGCAGCGGCGTCGCCGAACGGGATGTGCGTGACACCCCCGGGCAGCGGCTGGAAGCGATCCCGCTTGCCCGGCTGACCCGTGAGGGCCAGCGCTCCCATGGTCCGTCCGTGGAAGGCCCCCTCCATGGCCACGATGTGCGGGCGTCCGGTCAGCCTGCCGATCTTGAACGCGGCCTCGTTGGCCTCCGCCCCCGAGTTGCACAGGAAGACGCGGCCGGCTCGTCCCGTCAGCCTCAGCAAGGTCTCGGCGAGGCGTACGGGGGGCTCGGAGACGAAGAGGTTCGAGACGTGGCCGAGCCGGCCCACCTGCCGGGTGACCGCTCGGACCACCGCGGGGTGCGCGGTGCCCAGTGCGTTGACGGCGATGCCGCCGGCGAAGTCGAGGTACCTCTTGCCCTCGGCGTCCCAGAACGCTGTGCCCTCCCCACGCACCAGCGGAATGCGCGGCGTGCCGTAGTTGGCCATCATCGTGTCCCGCCACCGCTCGGCGAGGCGCGCGGATCCGTTCGGGTTCACGGCATGTCCCCCTTGTCATCAGGCACGACCACCGTGCCGAACCGTCGATCCGTGAGAACGCCGGTGAAGATCGCGTTGCGAACCCTGCCGTCGATGACCCGGGCACGGCCCACCCCGTTGCGTACAGCATGCAGACAGCCCTGCATCTTGGGCAGCATGCCGCTCGTGAGACGGGGCAACATCTCTTCCAGCTCCTTGGCCGTCAGCCGGCCGATCACCTCGTCGTTGTTCGGCCAGTCGTCGTAGAGTCCGGCGACGTCGGTGAACAGGAGCAGTTCACGGGCGCCGAGCGCACTGGCCAGGGCGGCGGCCGCGGTGTCCGCATTGACGTTGTACACATGTCCGTCCTCGACGCTGCGCGCGACGGACGACACGACCGGGATGAGTCCGTCGGCCAGAAGGCTCTCCAGCAGGCGGGGGTTGACATGGGTGATCTCGCCGACCCTGCCGATGTCCACGCTCCGTCCCGCGATCTGCGGCACATGCCGGACAGCGGTGATGGTGTCGGCGTCCTCACCGGTGAGGCCCACCGCGAGCGGCCGGTGGCGGTTGATCAGCCCCACGAGTTCGCGCTGCACCTGTCCGGCCAGCACCATGCGGACCACATCCATCGCGCGAAGCGTGGTGACCCTGAGGCCGGCCTTGAACTCGCTGGTCAGTCCTTGTCGTTCGAGTTCAGCACTGATCTGGGGCCCGCCCCCGTGGACGACAACGGGACGGAGACCCGCCTCGTGGACCCGTACCACATCGTGGGCGAAGGCCTCTTTGAGGCCCTCGTCGACCATGGCGCTGCCACCGAGTTTGATGATGGTGATCTGCCCCAGCCCGTCGACCGGGCGTTCCACGGTCGCGGCCGCGAAGGAAGAGGCGCTCATGAGGAGTACGCGCTGTTCTCGTGGACGTACAGGGCCGTCAGGTCGTTGGTCCAGATGGTCGCCGTCTCCGGACCTGCTGCGAGGTCGGCGGTGACCACCACGTCCCGGCCGCTCAGGTCCACCCCTTCCCTGTCTTCTCCGGCGGCTCCGTCCTTGCACACCCACACACCGTTGACAGCAACGTTCAGCCGGTTCGGATCGAAGTCCGCGTCGGTGGTTCCGATGGCGGACAGCACGCGCCCCCAGTTGGGGTCCTCCCCGTAGATGGCGCACTTGAACAGATTGTTGCGGGCTATGGACCGACCGACGGTCACGGCGTCCTCCTCGCTCACCGCGCCTATGACATCGATGCGGATGTCCTTGGTGGCTCCTTCGGCGTCGGCGATGAGCCGGCGAGCGAGATCGGCGCAGACGGCGCGTACCGCCGCGGCGAAGACAGCGGGGCTCGGAGTCGCTCCGGAAGCCCCGGAGGCCAGCAGGAGCACGGTGTCGTTGGTGGACATGCAGCCGTCGGAATCGATGCGGTCGAACGTGACAGCGACGGCCTCGCGCAGGGCCTCGTCGAGGACCGGTGCCGGCACATCCGCGTCAGTGGTGAGGACGACGAGCATGGTGGCGAGGCCTGGAGCGAGCATTCCCGCACCCTTGGCCATTCCGCCGACCGTCCAGCCCTCGCCCTCGACCACAGCGGTCTTGTGCACCGAGTCAGTGGTCTTGATGGCCACGGCGGCGTCCTCGCCACCGTCCGCGGACAGGACTGCTGCCGCCTGCTCTATCCCGTCGAGCATCCGATCCATGGGCAGCCGGATCCCGATGAGTCCGGTTGAGCAGACCGCGACGTCGGACGGCAGGTGCCCATCGAGCACAGCGCTCACTCGCTCAGCGGTGGCCCGGGTGTCCGCGGCACCCTCCGTACCCGTACAGGCGTTGGCCCCACCGGAGTTGAGGACAACCGCGGTCAACTCACCGTTGGCGATGTTCTGCTTGGTCCAGGTCACCGGAGCGGCCTGGACCCGGTTCGAGGTGAAGACACCGGCCGCGGCTCGGCGCGGCCCCTCGTTGACGACAAGGGCCAGGTCCGGACTTCCGCTGTCCTTGATTCCGGCTGCGATGCCCGCAGCGGTGAAGCCCCGGGCTGCCGTGACGCTCATGGAGCGACTCCTATGGTCGTAAGTCCCAGTTCCTCGGGGAAACCGAGAGCGATGTTCATGCTGTGGACGGCGCCTCCGGCCGTTCCCTTGGTGAGGTTGTCGATGGCGCCGGTCGCGATGAGCCGTCCCGCCCGATCGTCGACGGCGACCTGGAGGTGCACGGCGTTGGAGCCGAGCACAGAGGCGGTGGCGGGCCACTGCGCGGGAGACAGAAGGTGCACGAAGGGCTCTGTGCCGAACGCCATGCTGTAGGCGTCCGCCACGTCCTCCGTCGTCGTACCGGACGTGGCCGGGGCCGAGCACACGGCCAGGATGCCTCGCGACATGGGGGCGAGGACCGGAGTGAAGGACACGCTGACGGGCTCGCCGGCGACGGTGGACAGGTTCTGCTCCAGTTCTGCCGTGTGCCGGTGGGCTCCAGCCACCCCGTACGGTGTCGCCGAACCCATGACCTCACTGCCCAACAGGCGGGTTCGGGGTGCTTTGCCCGCCCCCGACGTTCCGGTGACGGCGACGATGTCGGCGGAGGGCTCCACGAGCCCCGCCCGGTAGGCCGGCCACAGAGCGATGGACACCACTGTCGGGAAGCAGCCGGGCACCGCGATCCGCCTCGCCCCACGCAGCACGGCCCGCTGCCCGGGGAGTTCCGGTAGTCCGTACGGCCACGTGCCGGCGTGCGGCGTTTCGTAGTAGTGCTCCCAAGCGGCCTGATCGACGAGCCGGAAGTCGGCGCCGCAGTCCACGATCAGAGGAACATCGTCGAGTTGCCTGCTCAACGCCGCCGACACGCCATGGGGCAGCGCCATGAAGACGACGTCGTGCCCGGCGAGGACCTCGGCCGTCGTGGGCTCCAGCCGTCGGTCGGCCAGAGAGGTGAGATGCGGCTGCACCTGCCCCAGGGCCTCGCCCGCGGTCGAGTCACCGGTGACGGCGCCTATCCGGACCTCAGGATGGCCGAGCAGGAGTCTCAGAATCTCACCTCCCGCATAGCCGCTCGCGCCGGCGACCGCCGCCCGCACCACCATGTACGCCCCCTCTGCCGTGCCGACGACTGCCGGTTCGCAGCCCGCCTGCCTTTTGCTCTTGCCATGCTTTTATATTTGCGCTACTCAAAATACCGAGTAAGCCGATTATGGCACCTGAGCGAGAGAATGAGCCGCCGAATCACGCACCGGCAACTCTGTCCTGTCCACAGGACATACGCCTATTGCACAGCAGCCGGGACCCCTGCCAGGATCGGGACGGATCCACCCAGTTGTGGCACATTCTTGCCACACCCAGTTTCCGCCCACGTGAAAACGGATCCATTGCGCGGAGCCTTGAGGCCAAGCCGAAAGAATTGGAGCCGACATGAGCAGCAACCCCTTCGATGACGACGAGGGCCGCTTCTTCGTCCTGGTGAACGAGGAAGAGCAGCACTCCCTATGGCCAACGTTCGCTGAAGTTCCTGAAGGTTGGCGGATTGCCTTCGGTGAGGCAAGCCGGCAGGAGTGCCTCGAATACGTCGAGACGCATTGGACCGATCTTCGCCCGAAGAGCCTCCAGGAAGCGATGGCGGCCGACGCCGCTGCGTAGCAGTCCTGGGTACATGCAATGCGGGTCCGGACGCTGCTCCAGCGTCCGGACCCGCATGTCGTGTCCGGAGTCACCCGGCCTTTGCGGCGGCCCCGGCGTGAACCTCCAGATCCCAGTCGATGCGTCGCCGGCCAATGATGGATTCGCAGATTTCTCCGCTGCGTATCGCGATATTGGACAGCAGGGACGACGTCAGACCGTGCGTATGCTCGGTCCCGCCCTGGAGATAGATTCCGCAGGACAGTTCGGGCTCGGTCACCAGGCGGTAGTCGCGTTCCACCCGGTGCCGACCGTCCGCGTCACGCAGACAGTGCTGATCGAGTTCGCCGAGCAGACGGGCGGGCTCCATGCCGCGGTAACCGGTGGCGAACACGCAGACGTCGACCTCCAGTTCCTGGATATCACCGCTCGTCAGGAAGATACGTGTCTCGTCACCGACCCGCTTGACCTCGCCGACCCGGGTCAGATTGAGGAAGTGCAGCCGATTGGCGCCACGGACCTCCTCCTCGTACAGGCGGCGGTAGAGATCCCTGATGACGTCGTCGTCGACCACGGAGTAATTGGTGTTCTTGTGGTAGTCCCAGAACGCCTGGCGGGTTCCGTCGGTCCCGAAGTAGTAGTCGTCCACGGCCGACGGATCGAACACCTGGTTCGCGAACGGTGTGTCGTCAGCGAGGGAGTACCCGTACGACGGAATCACCGAGTGCACCTGGGCGTGCGGGAGCGAGTCGTACATGAACCGGGTGATCTCCGCCGCGCTCTGCCCCGCCCCGACGACGGCGACGGACTTGAGGTCCGCCGGTTCCATCCGTTGGAATTTCGTCAGGAACTCGGAGCTGTGCCACACCCGTTCGTCCCGTGCCACGCCTTCGGGCATGCGGGGAACCAGCCCGGTCGAGATGACCACATTGCGCGCGCGGACCACCCGGCGCTTTCCGTCGGCCACCTGCCGCACCTCTACCTCCAGATGCTCCGGAACGCCGCCGCCGTCTCCTTCCCTGCACAGACGGATGCCCGTGACTTCGGATCCGTAGCTGACCTGATGGGTGAAACTCGATGCCACCCACTCCAGATACTGGTGGAACTCCTGACGGGTGGGAAAGAAGTCCTGGTTGTTGATGAATCGCGCCAGCCGACCGGAGTCGTGCAGGAAGGACACGAAGCTGTAGCGGGACATCGGGTTGCGGAAGGTGGCAAGATCCTTCAGGAAGGAAACCTGCATCGTCGTGGACGGCAATATCATGTTCCGATGCCATCCGAAGGATTCCTGTCGCTCGAAGAACGCCGCAGTGATCGGCGCACCCGAATCCTGATTCACGTGCTCTTCGATAGCTGTAGCAAGCGATAGATTGGACGGCCCGAATCCAACTCCGACTACGTCGTACACTTCAGTCGCACCAGCATCCATGGATGATCCTCCCGTTTCACTGTGACATCAGACAGCCACGCCTCTCGACCGGCGGTTCAGGAAGCATGTGCTCAAGATTGCGGCGCAGCGCACCCCGGCGTCAATTTAGAGCGGTTACTTCCCAGTTCCAAGAGCACCGCATGCCAGAGATGTCCTGGCGACAGGACAGCGGGCATCAATTCTCTGGAACCCCTGCCACCTTGACAGAATTTTCCCGCCAGTTGCTACCGTCGGCCGCTTGAGGCGTCCGGCGCCACTTCGGAGAGGATACCGACCAAAATGAATGTAGACATCAGCAGCAGCATCTGGATTCGGAGACACCCCAGTGCGCTGGCTCCCCGTTTGCGGCTGCTCTGCCTGCCTCACGCAGGCGGTTCAGCAGCGTTCTTCCGTGATTGGGCGGGCAACTTCGGCGATGACGTCGAGGTGCTGGTGGCACGCTATCCCGGCCGGCATGAACGCATAAATGATCCACTCATTACGTCGATGGATTCACTCGCGGACGCATTCGTCCCGGAACTTCTGGGGTTCACGGACGTTCCGCTGGCGATCTTCGGGCACAGCATGGGCGCCACGCTGGGCTACGAGATCGCCCTACGCCTGCTCAGGCGACACCGGACCGCGCTCGCGGCCCTCATGGTTTCCGGCCGCACGCCTCCGCATCTGGCGGGCACCGCCCTGCCCGACTCTGACGACACAGAGGCCGTCATGGCCGAAGTGCGCAGGCTAGGCGGAACCGACTCGGCACTCCTGGACGATCTCGGCCTGCGGGAGCTGGTGCTTCCCGCCCTCCGCGCCGACTTCAAGGCCGTGGCCGACTACGCACCGCGGCCGGGCGCACCGCTGCCCTTCCCGGTGTTCGCCTACGTCGGCGACGCCGATCCGGATGTCGACGTGGCATCGATGCGAGGCTGGTCCACAACCGCGGCTCAGGGCTTCGACCTGCGCGTGCTGCCGGGAAATCACTTCTACCTCGTGGAGCAGCAAGCCGCGCTCATGCAGGACATCCGCACCCGGCTGAGCCGGCTGGCGCGTCCGTGAGCTGTCACACCCAGCCCCGCTCCCGGGCCCGCAGCGCAGCGTGAAAACGGTTGTTCGCGTCCAGGCGTTGCATCAGTTCAGCCACGTACTTGCGGTAGGTCCGAACCGCGACGCCGAGCGCCCGAGCCCCGTTCTCGTCCTTCGCCGCCGTGCACAGCAACAGAAGCACCTGCCGCTCGATGTCCCCGAGTTCATCGGCAGCGGGGGCAGCGATCGCGTCCTCGGACGGCAGTTCCTCCGCCGCATCCCACATGCGCTCGAACAGCGACACCAACGCGGCGACCAGCCCCGATTCCCGGGTCAGGATGGCGCCTCGCGCGGAGTGGGCCGGGTCGATGGGCGTAAGAGCGGCACTCCGGTCGCAGATGATGAGGCGCTCCAGCGGGGCGCGGGAAATGCGTATCTCGGCCCCTTTGGCGACCAGTTCGCGGGCGTAGGCCATGGTGGGCGCGTCCTTGAGGGCGGCGGAACCGAGAAGCGTGCGCATGTGCACTCCCCTGCGCAGCACCCGGTCGTCGATCGGCCGGGCATGGTCGATGGTGTCCGCACTGAGCACGCCGCCGGGATTGGTGGTCAGGCTCTCGGTCCAGGTGAAGAACGTGAGCTCGTCGATGGCCGCTCTCACTTCTTCCATGCCCTCCAGGCGCTGAATCACCGCATCGCCCTCAGCCTGCCGCCACTCGGACTCCTGCACCTCACGTTCGGCGATCAACGAGTCCACCACGCGGCTGACCGCGGCCTCTTCCTCAAGTTTGGCGCGCAAATGACCCACCGCACTGTCGACCAGGCGCTCGACCGCCCTGGCCGGGGAGACCGGGTGCAGGACACCGTCCGCCGTCTCCCGGGCAAGGCCGAGAGCGGTAAGCCGCTTGCTCAACCCGCCGCCGGGCGGCTCACCGATAAGGTCCAGTTCGTCACCGCCCAACTCGCCCCGACGCAAGAGCAGTCGATAGACTGCCTCCTCTTTGGCGGTAACTCCCAGAAAAGCTAATCCTCGCTGCCCCATTGCCCCCCCGACCAAGCCGTCCGTCCGAAGACGGGCCTCGCAGCCGAATCGTGAACACGTCCGTGAGGCTTGAGCCAAGATAGTTGATGTTTGCATGGCCTTCTAGTGTCCTGAGTCGGAAGTTCGCGGGCAGTTGTAGGGTGGGGTGATGACTGGTCCGAAGCCGTTGTTGCTGGAGTTGTCCGATCACGAACGCAGGGTGCTGCGGGGCTGGTTGCGCAAGCAGACGGCGTCTCAGGCACTGGTGTTGCGGTCGAGGATCGTGCTGGCGTGCGCGGAGGGCCGGCCGAACGCGCAGGTCGCGCAGGATCTGGGTGTCTCGCGGGAGACGGTGCGTAAGTGGCGGGCCCGGTTCTCCTCGGACCGACTGGAGGGCCTGGTGGACCGGCCGCGTTCGGGGGCTCCGCGAAAGATCACGGACGAGCGGGTCGAAGCCCTGGTCGCCAAGACGCTGGACCAGGCTCCATCGACGGGTGATTCGCACTGGTCGACGCGTTCGATGGCCGAGGCGGCGGGGATGTCGCAGTCGGCTGTCTCGCGGATCTGGCGGGCGCTCGGCCTCAAGCCGCACATCGTGGAGACCTGGAAGCTGTCGACTGACCCGCAGTTCGTGACCAAGGTCCGCGACGTGGTGGGCATCTACCTCGCCCCGCCTGAGAATGCCCTGGTCCTGGCGGTGGACGAGAAGTCGCAGATACAAGCCCTGGACCGCACCCAGCCCGTACTGCCGATGGCGCCGACCACACCGGCGAAGATGACCCATGACTACGTCCGGCACGGCACGACCAGCCTGTTCGCCGCCCTGGACGTCGTCTCCGGCTCGGTCATCGCCCAGCACTACCGCCGCCACCGCCACCAGGAGTTCCTCCGCTTCCTGAAGGTCATCGACGCCGCCGTCCCCAAGCACCTCGAACTGCACCTGGTCCTGGACAACTACGCCACCCACAAGACCGAGCCGGTCAAGAAGTGGCTGCTGCGTCACCCCCGCTTCCACTGTCACTTCACCCCTACCTCGGCGTCCTGGCTCAACCTCGTCGAACGCTGGTTCGCCGAGCTGACCTGCCGCAAACTCCGCCGCTCGGCCCACCGCAGCGTCGTCGAACTCGAACGGGACATCCGCGGCTGGATCAACGAGTGGGACAAGAACCCCAAGCCGTTCATCTGGACGAAGACCGCCGACAGCATCCTCGACACCCTCGCCGCATACTGCACACGAATTAACGACTCAGGACGCTAGTCAGCGATCGGCGGCCGCCGCCTCGGGCGGGAGTACCGACGCCGGGTGTTGTCGCAGGTCAGCCCACGGGAGACGGTGAGTTCAGACCTCGCGCCCGATCGGTCAGCTCTTACGGTCTTTTAACGTCCCCCTTTTGAAATCGGCGTTGAACGATTCGGCGGTGGCCTTGTCCGCGCCGGAGTGGTCCGCGCTACGCTCCGGCCGGACGGCGAAGTCGCGTCCGAGCAGGTCGGGCACCGACGAGCGTGCGGTGTGGGAGCCGTGGCGCCGTCCGCCAGCGGCCCGGATCCCGTCGCGCAGTGTCTCCTTGTCGACCCCGGTGATCGGCTGTCCTGTCGCCAGGACGGACCCTGTTCCGGGAAAGCGACGAGCGATGACGCCGCGAAAGTCCAGTGAGTTCCGATACGCTCCGTCCACATCATGCCCACCGAAGCGTCATGGCTATATTTCATTGCCAATGGGCCGGGCCCGCTGATTCTCTGGTAGAGGTTTCGGCGATTCGACGGCCGAGCCGACCGCCACGTCGAGGCTTTCCTCTGACCGGCCATCACACAGGCCGCTGATTCGTGAAATCGGGCGAAAGTCCTGGGAAACAGCGGGCTCGAGCAGCGAAGAAATTCTATTCCGTCGTGCTGGGGGAGTGCTTCCTGATGTCTGCCGATCGTCGTTTTCCGTTGAGTGCGCCGCAGCGTGGCCTCTGGCTGTTCCAGCAGCTCGACCCCGAGAACCCGGTTCTGAGCATCGGCGACGCACTGGAGATCCGCGGTGCGGTCGACCCCGCGGTGTACCGGGCGGCGATCCGGCAGGTTGTCCACGAGGCGGAAGCGCTGCGCGTGCGGGTCGGCGTGGAGGGTGACGACGTCTTCCAGTACCTCATCGACCCGGACGCCGTACAGGTCTCCGTCGTCGACCTGAGCGGCGAGGCGGACCCGGACGCAGCGGCGGAAGCTCATATGGCGGCCGGTTTCGACCGGGCCATGGACCCCGTCCGGGAACCGCTGTTCGCCCCTGAGCTCCTCAGACTCGCGGAGGACCGTCACCTCTCCTACCACCGCTTCCACCACGTGGCCGTCGACGGATGGAGCATGGGACTGGTGGCCCGCCGCCTCGCCGAGGTCTATACCCGCCTCGCGGCCGGCCAGGAACCGGGCGACAGCCCCTTCAGCCCCCTGAGCACTCTGCTGGACGCCGACACCGCCTACCGGACGTCGCCCGCCTTCGCCGAGGACGCCGAGTTCTGGCGTCAGTACCTGACGGATGCCCCCGAGGCCGCCCGCCTGACCACCGGCGAGCCCAGCATCCCGCAGCGGCTGGTGTGCCGTTCGACGGTCCTCGCGGAGCCGGTCGCCGTCGAACTCCGCTCCCTGGCTGCGAAGGTCGGCGTACGCACTTCCACGATCGAGATCGCCGCGACCGCCGCATACCTCCACGCCATGACGGGCGCCCGCGAACTCGTCCTCGGCCTCCCGGTCGCCGCCCGGCAGGACCGCACCGTCCGGTCCGTGCCGGGCATGGCGTCGAACGTGGTGCCGCTGCGGCTGGAGTTGGACCCCGCCGCGACCGTCGAGGAACTCCTCGGCCACGTCGCTGAACGCACCGGTCAGGTCCTCGACCATCAGATGTACCGCTACGAGGACCTCAGCCGGGACCTGAACCTCGTGGGCATGCGGCAGCAGCTCGACGGTCCGCTCGTGAACGCGATGAACTTCGACTACGACCTGACGTTCGGCACGGCACCCGCGACAGGCCGCTACCTGCCCCTCGGCCTCGTCCAGGATCTGTCCTTCCAGTTCCAGGACCGCGAGGACGGCCGGGGCTGGCGTATCCAGCCGCAGGCGAACGTCGGCCTGTACACCGCCGAGGAACTCGACGAGCACAGCGCCCGCATGGTGCGCTTCCTCACCGCCTTGGCGAGCGCCACGCCGGACACGCCTCTCGCCCGGTTGGGTGTGTTGTTGCCGGGTGAGCGGGAGTTGTTGGGATCGTGGCAGGGGCCGGTGACGGATGCGCCGGTGGGCGGGATCGGGGAGTTGTTCGCGGCGCGGGCCGCGGCGGTCCCGGACGCGGTGGCGGTGGAGTTCGGTGACACGGTCCTGACCTATGCGGAGCTGGACGCGCGGGCGAACCAGGTGGCGCACTGGCTGATCGAACACGGCGTGCGCCCCGAGTCGTCGGTCGGTGTACGGATGGACCGCTCCGCCGAACTTGTCGTAGCACTGCTGGGGGTAGCGAAAGCGGGCGGCGTCTACGTTCCCTTCCATCCGCAGTGGCCGGCCGAGCGCCGCGACCTGATCCACCGGCGTGCACAGATCTCCCTGGTGATAACAGCGCAGGACATCACCGGCACAGACACCTACCCCACGACCGCCCCGGGGGTCACGGTCCTGCCGCAACAACTGGCCTATGTGATGTTCACCTCGGGATCGACGGGCGAACCCAAGGGCGTGGCCGTCCGGCACAGTGACGTCAGCGCCCTGGCCCTGGACGGATCCTTCACCCAGGTCGGAGACCGGGTCCTGGTGCACTCACCGCACTCGTTCGACGCCTCCACCTTCGAACTGTGGGTACCGCTCCTGAACGGCGGCCGGGTCGTGGTGGCCCCGCCCGGCCAGATCGACGGCGAAGAACTCGCACAGGTCATCACCTCCCGCAAGGTGACCGGCCTGTGGCTGACAGCGGGCCTGTTCGCGGTCATGGCCGAAGAACACCCCGAATGCTTCACCGGGGTACGGCAGGTCTGGACCGGCGGAGACGTCGTCTCCCCCACAGCAGTACGCCGGGTCCAGGCAATCTGCCCCGGCCTCGTCGTCGTCAACGGCTACGGACCCACGGAAACCACCACCTTCATCACCCAGCACCGCATGCACACCCTGCCCGAGGACACCACCGACATCCCCGTCGGACGCCCGCTGGACAACATGCAGGCCTACGTCCTGGACACCGGCCTCGGCCTCGTCCCCCC
>NZ_JBSFET010000082.1:0-26677 GCF_053594575.1 Streptomyces sp. NPDC001880 | reverse complement strand
GCAACGCACCCGCTGTCCGTACTTCCAGGACACCTCCAAGCCGTGCAACAAACGGGAACCCGGCACCGGCTGCCCCGCCCGCAGCACCCCGGCCCCCAGCACCAGACCGAACGCGAGCACCGTCACCAGGCCGAACGACACGACCAGCGAGGTCGCCTCGGCCAGCGAGCCGATCGCGGACGGGGCGATCAGCCCCGAGGTGTACGTGATCGTGGCGACACCAGCGATCGCCTGGCTCGGGTTCGGACCGCTGCGGCCGGCCGCAGCGAAGGCGAGCGGGACGACGACCGCCACGCCGAGGCCCAGAAGCCCGAAGCCGCACATCGCGAGCGCCGCGTCCGGCGAAGCGACCACGAGCACCCCGCCGACCGTCGCGAGGACGCCGCCGACCCGTACGGTCCGGACCGCGCCGAAGCGGTCGACGACCTTGTCGCCGGCGATCCGGGCGACCGCCATGGTCAGCGCGAACGCCGTGGTGGAAGCCGCGGCGAGCCCGGCAGAGGTGTCCATGACGTCCCGGAGGTAGACCGCCGACCAGTCCAGACTGGCCCCCTCGGCGAACACCGCGCAGAAGCCCACCGCACCGATGATCAGCGCCGACTTCGGCGGCAGGGTGAAGCGCGGCGGCGGCTCCTCGTCGGGCTCGCTGCGCAGGTCCAGCACGCCCCGGCAGGCGATCAGGCCGAGCGTGGTGAGTACGAGGGCGGCCAGTGCGTGGTGCAGCCGGGCGTCGGTGCCCAGATGCGCGGCCACCGTGCCGGCCGCCGAACCGATCAGGGCCCCCACGCTCCACATTCCGTGCAGCCCGGACATGATCGACTTGTCGAGGCGGTTCTCCACCTCGACGCCGAGGGCGTTCATCGCCACGTCCGACATGCCTGCCGACGCCCCGTACACGAAAAGCGCGGCGCACAGCGTCAGCAGGCCGGGGGCCAGCGAGGGCAGGATCAGTGCCAGCGTCCACATGGCGAGCAGGCCGCGCAGTGCGGCCTTGGCACCGAAGCGATGGCTGATCGCACCGGCCAGCGGCATGGCCAGCGAGGCGCCGATCGCCGGAAAGGCAAGGGCGAGGCCGAGCTGACCTGCGCTGACCCCGGCGTGGTCCTGGATCCAGGGCACCCGGGTGGCGAAGCTGCCGGTCACCGCGCCGTGCACGGTGAAGACGGCGGCGACGGCGAACCTGGCCCGTTTCACCTGTTCCCTGCCGAAGTCCGAGTCTGTGGAATCCGTCGTCATACCGCCGTGCCCTCCCTTGGGAAATTCTCTGTTGCCGGTGGTCCCGGCGCGCGTCTCCACGGTGCGGGGCCGTAAACTATCAGGAACCCTGCCTGATAAATAGTGCGCCTGTGCAACCAGTGCGTCAGCGATCTGGAAGGATCCCGGCATGCCCGCATCACCGAGCACCGCACGGGCCATCAACGACCGGCTCGCCCTGCGGCTGCTCCAGCAGGACGGCCCGCTGACGGCCACCCAGCTGAAGACCCTGACCGGCCTCTCCCGGCCCACCGTCGCCGACCTCGTCGAACGGTTGCAGGGGGCCGGTCTGATCCGTGTCGTCGGCGAGGCCGGCGCCGAGCGCCGGGGGCCCAACGCCCGGCTCTACGGGATCGCCGCCGACCGCGCCCATCTCGCCGCGCTCGACGTACGCACCGGCAGCGTCGCCCTGGTCGTCGCCGACCTCCTCGGCGCCACGCTCGCCGAGGCCACCCTGCCCATCGGCACCGACACCGGCACCGAGGCCGCCGCCGAACAGGCCGCCGCACTGCTGGAACGCACCGCGCGCGAGGCCGGCGCCGGACCGCTGCACAGTGTCGGCATCGGCGCACCCGGCCTGATCGACCCGGTCACCGGCGATCTGCGCGACACCACCGGGCTGCCCGCCTGGCACCGACGGCTGGTGCGCGTGCTCCAGCAGCGGCTGCCCGCGACCGTGCTGGTCGAGAACGAGACCAATCTCGCCGCTGTCGCCGAACACCGCGGCGGCGCGGCCACCGACCGCGACACCTTCGTGCTCTTCTGGCTCGGCCACGGCGTCGGCGCCGCCGTCATGCTGGACGGGAAGCTCCGCCGCGGAGCCTCCGGCGGCGCGGGCGAGATCGGCTTCCTGCCGGTGCCCGGCATTCCCGGCACGCCCTCGGCCCTCAACTGCGACGGCGGGTTCCACGCGCTGGTGGGCTCCGCCCCGGTCTGTGAACTGGCCGCCGCCCACGGCATCGCCGTGCCCTCGGGCGCCGCCGAGGGGGACAAGGAACCGGGCGCGGCCGTCGCCGTGCGGGCCGCGCTGGCGGGGGAGGGGGACGGCGAGGCGTTCCTGGACGCCCTCGCCGGCCGTCTCGCCCTCGGCGCCGCCGCCATCGCCGCGGTCCTCGACCCGGGCTGCGTGCTGCTGGCGGGCGAGGTCGGCCACGCGGGCGGCGACGCGCTCGCGGCACGGGTGGAGGAGCGGTTGACCCTGATGTCACCGCTGCGCACCGAGGTCAGGGCCGGGCGGCTGGGCGGCGCGGCGGTGCTCCGCGGCGCGCTGCTCACCGCACGGGAGGCGGCCCAGGACGAGCTGTTCACGCCGTCCGGCTGAACCGCCGGGCGGGGAGTCCCCGAACACCGCGCTTCCCGCAGCCCGTTCGGGGCGCGGCACGCCGCCGCGCCGGTGTCCGCCGGGCATGGCCCAGCCCGGCGGCGACCGGGGGCTGTCCGGTCACCGCCGGGCAATATCGGGGGAGGGTCGGCGGGCTCCGAGGCGTGAACTGGTCGAAGGACACGTCGATGTCGAGCGCCTCGGTGGGCAGACCGCGGTGGACTGCTTCGCGCCGTGTTGTCGACGCCGTCGACGTGGGCGAACGCGTAATGCAAATGGGTGACTTTGTCACAGGGGATGCCGGCGGCAGGGCAGGAGGGCTTGCCGTCCTTGCCGGTCCGCCGGCCGGTGAAGTACCCGATGACCCGCCGCTGGTGGTCGGCCGCCCATCTTCTCGCGGCCCTCGGTGTCGTGGACGGAGCAGTAGGGGGTCTCGTAGAGCCCGTCGGGGCGACAGGACTCCTGGGCGGCGGCGGCCGACGGGGGTGGCCGCCCTCCTCGCTCCAGCCGTCCTGTGAGCCAGTCCACAGGCGCTCACCCGCATGGCCCGCCGCCGGGCGTGGCACACTGACCGTGTACCAGCAGCAGCGCACTCCGGGGTCGGTGCAATTCCGAACCGGCGGTTATAGTCCGCGACCCGTCCGCATCCAGCGGCCGGTTGACCAGGTGGAATTCCTGGACCGACGGTTAAAGTCCGGATGGGAGGCAGTGCGCGGCGGGCCGTTTTCGCGGGTACGCCGCCGTCGGCGGATGGTTTTCGGGCGACCGATCCATCCGTGTTGTCCGGCATTTCCGGCGTTCCCCCGTGGCGTTCCCGCTTCATCTGTCGTCATCGACAGGCCCCGGAGTCCGTGCCCGAAGAGGCAGGAGGACCCGGTGGACACCGCAGCCGACATCACCGCCATGCGCCGTGCGATCACGCTCGCCGCCCGCGGTCTCGGCTCCACCAGCCCCAACCCCGTCGTCGGCTGTGTCGTCCTCGACGCCGCGGGCCGCCACGCCGGAGAGGGCTTCCACCAGCGGGCCGGCGGTCCGCACGCCGAGATCCACGCCCTGCGCGACGCGGGCGACCGGGCCCGCGGCGGCACCGCCTACGTCACCCTCGAACCCTGCAATCACACCGGCCGCACCGGTCCCTGTGCCCAGGCGCTGATCGACGCCGGGATCGCACGGGTCGTCTACGCGGTCGGCGACCCGAACCCGCAGGCCACCGGCGGCGCCGCCACCCTGCGCGCGGCCGGGATCAAGGCCGAACAGGGGCTCCTCGCGGCCGAGGCCGAGGCGGGCAACGCCGCCTGGCTGACCTCGGTGCGCCTGGGCCGCCCGTACGTCCTGTGGAAGTACGCGGCGAGCCTCGACGGCCGGATCGCGGCCGCCGACGCCACCAGCCGCTGGATCACCTCCCCCGAGTCCCGAGCCGATGTCCACCGGCTGCGCGCCGAGGCCGACGCCGTCGTGGTCGGCTCCGGCACCGCCCGCACCGACGACCCGCAGCTCGGTGTACGCGGCATCGAGGAAGCCGTGCAGCCGCTGAGGGTGGTCGTCGACACCGGCGCCACCGCCGTACGCCCCGGCGCCCGCGTCCTCGACAGCACCGCGCCCACCCTGATCGCCGTCGCCGAGGACGCCGACGCCCGGCACCTGCCCCGGGCGGCCGTCCTGCGGCTGCCGCGCGCCGCCACCGGCCCCGGCCTGGACGTCCCCGCCCTGCTCCGCGCCCTGTACGGGCGCGGCATCCGCTCCGTACTCCTCGAAGGCGGCCCGACCCTGGCCGGGGCCTTCGTCGCCGCGGGAACGGTCGACAAGGTCGTCGGCTATCTCGCCCCCGTGCTCCTCGGCGCAGGCCCCGCGGCCCTCGCCGACGCCGGAATCTCCACCATCGCCGAGGCGCTGCGCCTCGATGTGACCGAGACCGTCCGTATCGGCCCCGATCTGCGTATCACCGCCGTCCCCGGCCCTGCCCGGAAGGAAAACTGAGTGTTCACCGGAATTGTCGAAGAACTGGGTGAGGTCACCGCCGTCGAGAAGCTCGGCGACGCCTCCCGATTCCGCCTGCGCGGCCGCGTGGTCACCGAGGGCGCCAGGCACGGCGACTCCATCGCCGTCAACGGCGTCTGCCTCACCGTCGTGGACCTCGGCGACGGCGAGTTCACCGCGGACGTGATGGCCGAGACCCTCAACAGGTCCAGCCTCGGCGCCCTGGACACCGGCTCCCGGGTCAACCTGGAACGCCCCATGGCGGTCGGCGGCCGGCTCGGCGGACACATCGTCCAGGGCCATGTCGACGGCACCGGGCACATCGTCGAACGCAGGGTCTCCGAGAACTGGGAGATCGTGAAGGTCTCCCTCCCCGCGGAACTGGCCCGCTACGTGGTGGAGAAGGGCTCGATCACCGTGGACGGCGTCAGCCTCACCGTCGTGGAGGCCGGACCCGACTACTTCACCATCAGCCTGATCCCCACCACCCTCGCCCTGACCACGCTCGGCATCAAGGAGCCCGGCGACCCGGTCAACCTGGAGGTGGACGTCATCGCGAAGTACGTCGAGCGGCTGCTCGGACACCCCGCGCAGGAGCCCGGGGAGCCGGCGAAGTGACCGCCCTGGACTGGCTGAACTCGGAGGCGTTCACCGTCTTCGGGCAGCACATCATCTGGTCCGACATGATCGGCAACACCGTCGGCCTGATCGCGCTGACGCTGGGCTGGCTCCGCTCGATCTGGACCTGGCCCGCCCAGCTGCTGTCCGGCGTCGTGCTGGTCGCGGCCAACGCCTCCGTGCACCAGGCGGGCAGCGTCGGCAAGCAACTCGTCGTCATCGCCGTGGCCGTCTGGGGCTGGCAGCAGTGGACCCGGGGCAGGCAGCAGGCCCAGGACGGCTCCATCGCCGTACGGTTCGCCACCTGGCGCGAGCGCGGCTACCTGCTGGGCGGCGCCGTCCTCGGCACCCTCGTGGTCGGCGGCCTGTTCACCGCGTTCCCCTCGCTGTCCTGGAGCCCGTGGGCGGACGCGTACATATTCGCCGGCACCCTCGTCGCCATGCTCGCCCAGGCCCGCGGCATGGTCGAGTTCTGGTTCGCCTGGCTGCTGGTCGACCTGGTCGGCGTACCGCTGAACTTCCACAGCGGACTCGCCTTCTCCGGTCTCATCTACGTCGTGTACGGCGCCCTCGTCCTGTGGGGCATGCGCGACTGGTGGCTGCGTTCGCGGACACCCGCTCTGGAAGGAGCCACGGCATGACTGCCCAGCCCACCTGGCTGCACCGGGAACACCAGGAAGCCGCCGAGGACCTCCGCCTGGACCCCGTAGAGCAGGCGATCGGCGACATCGCCGCCGGACGGCCCGTCGTGGTCGTCGACGACGAGGACCGGGAGAACGAGGGCGACCTCGTCGTCGCCGCCGAGAAGGCCACCCCCGAGATCGTCGCGTTCATGATGAGCGAATGCCGCGGCCTGATCTGCGCGCCCATGGAGAACGACGAGCTGGAACGGCTCGAACTGCCGCAGATGGTCGACCACAACACCGAGTCGATGCGCACGGCGTTCACCGTCTCCGTCGACGCGTCCGCCGCCCACGGCGTCACCACCGGCATCTCCGCCGCCGACCGGGCCACCACGCTCCGGCTGCTGGCGGGCGGCGAGGCCGGTCCCGGCGACTTCGTACGGCCCGGCCACATCTTCCCGCTCCGCGCCCGCGCCGGCGGCGTACTGGTCCGCAACGGCCACACCGAGGCCGCCGTCGACCTCGCCCGGCTCGCCGGACTGCGGCCCGCCGGGGCCATCGTGGAGATCGCCGGCGAGGACGGCGTGATGCTGCGGCTGCCCCAGCTGGTCCCGTTCGCCCGCAAGCACGGCCTGACGATCATCTCCATCGAGGACCTGATCGCCTACCGCCGCAGCTCGGAGCCGACCGTCCGCCGCGAGGCCGAGGTGCGGCTGCCGACGAGTTTCGGACCGTTCACCGCGTACGGCTATCGCTCCACCACCGACGGCGTCGAGCACGTCGCGCTCGTCCACGGCGACCTCGGCGACGGGGGCGACATCCTGGTCCGGGTCCACTCCGAGTGCCTGACCGGTGACATCTTCCAGTCCCAGCGCTGCGACTGCGGCCCTCAGCTGCACGCGTCCATGCGCCGGATCACCGAGGAGGGCCGGGGCGTCGTCGTCTATCTGCGCGGCCACGAGGGCCGGGGCATCGGCCTGCTGTCCAAGCTCCGCGCGTACGAACTGCAGGAGCGCGGCGTCGACACGCTCGACGCCAACCTGGAACTCGGCCTGCCCGCCGACGCCCGGGACTACGCGGCCGGTGCCCAGATCCTCAAGGACCTCGGCGTCCACAGCCTCAGGCTGATGACCAACAACCCCGACAAGACGGCCGCGATCCTGCGGCACGGACTCGCCGTCACCGGCCGCGAGCCGATGCCCGTCCAGGCCGGCGAGCACAATCTGCGCTATCTGCGCACCAAGCGCGACCGCATGGGGCACGACCTGCCCTGGCTCGACACCGCCACGGCGTCGACCTGCGGCAACCAGTGAGATCACGGAAACGAGCGGTAGGAGAGACATGAGCGGCAAGGGCGCACCCGAACTGTCCGTACGCAACTGCGGTGACCTGCGCGTGGCGGTCGTCGCCGCGCAGTGGCACGAGAAGGTCATGGACGGACTCGTCGACGGCGCCCTGCGCGCCCTGCACGAGCTGGGTATCGACGAGCCCACCCTGCTCAGGGTGCCCGGCAGCTTCGAACTCCCGGTCGTGGCCAAGGTCCTCGCGGGCCGCGGCTACGACGCGATCGTCGCCCTCGGCGTGATCATCCGCGGTGGCACCCCGCACTTCGAGTACGTCTCCCAGGGCGTCACCAGCGGCCTCACCCAGGTCGCCGTCGACACCGGGGTTCCGGTCGGCTTCGGCGTACTCACGTGCGACACCGAGGAGCAGGCGCTCGACCGGGCCGGCCTGGAAGGCTCCAACGAGGACAAGGGGCACGAAGCGGTCACCGCGGCCGTCGCCACCGCCGCAACACTGCGCACGGTCAGCGAGCCCTGGCGCTGAGCGCAGGGCAAGGACCCCGTACGCTAAGACCATCATGGCGAACAAAACCTTCGAAGAGCTCTTCGCCGAGCTGCAGCTCAAGGCCGCCAGCGGCGACCCCTCCACCTCCCGTACCGCCGAGCTCGTGGACAAGGGAGTCCATGCCATCGGCAAGAAGGTCGTCGAAGAGGCCGCCGAGGTCTGGATGGCCGCCGAGCACGAGAGCAAGGACGCGGCCGCCGAGGAGATCTCCCAGCTGCTGTACCACGTCCAGGTGATGATGGTCGCCCGCGGGATCTCGCTCGACGACGTCTACGCCCACCTCTGAGCACCACCTCCGCACCACGTACGTCCGCACGTCCGCAGAAGACTCCCTCCTCGCAAAGGAAACCTGACCTCATGCTGCGCATCGCCGTCCCCAACAAGGGTTCACTCTCCGGGCCTGCGATGGCGATGCTCCATGAGGCCGGATACCAGCAGCGCAAGGAGTCCAAGGAACTCGTCCTCGTCGACCCCGAGAACGAGGTCGAGTTCTTCTACCTGCGGCCGCGCGACATCGCGATCTACGTCAGCTCCGGCCGGCTCGACATCGGCATCACCGGCCGCGACCTGCTGCTGGACTCCGGCGCCGACTCCGAGGAGATTCTCCAGCTCGGCTTCGCCCGCTCCACCTTCCGCTACGCCACCAAGCCCGGCACGGCCGAGGGCCCGCAGGACTTCGACGGCAAGACGATCGCCACCTCCTACGAGGGCATCGTCGCCAAGCACCTCGCCGACGCCGGTGTCAACGCCTCCGTCGTCCACCTCGACGGCGCGGTCGAGACCGCCATCGAACTCGGTGTCGCCCAGGTCATCGCCGATGTCGTGGAGACCGGCACCAGCCTGCGCAACGCCGGACTCGAAGTCATCGGCGAGCCGATCATGAAGTCGGAGGCCGTCGTCATCCGCCGCACCGGCGCCCCGGACGACGACCCCAAGGTGCAGCAGTTCCTCCGCCGCCTCCAGGGCGTCCTGGTCGCCCGCTCCTACGTGATGATGGACTACGACTGCCGCGTCGAGCACCTGGAGCGCGCGGTCGCCCTCACCCCGGGCCTGGAGTCGCCGACCATCTCGCCGCTGCACCACGAGGGCTGGGTCGCCGTCCGCTCCATGGTCGCCGCCCGGGAGGCGCAGCGGATCATGGACGATCTGTACGACCTCGGCGCCCGCGCCATCCTCACCACCGCCATCCACGCCTGCCGCCTCTGACGGCCGGGCGCCCACCCCGGAAGACAGAAGAACATCATGTCCGCCCCCGCACCCCGGCCCGAAATTCCCACCCTCCCGGTCACGTTCCGGCCGACCCGAACACGGGTGGTCCTGCTGACCGTGGGGGCGGCGATGTTCCTGGTCATCACCGCCGTCGCCGTGACCCTGGAGCAGCTGAGCCCGGGGGAGCGGGCCAGCTTCGTCTTCACGGCGCTGCTTTTCTTCGGAGTGCTTGCGCTGCTCAGCCGCCCGAAGATCGTCGCGAACGAGGACGGGGTGACCGTGGTCAATCTCACCCGGACGCGCCGGCTGTCCTGGGCGGAGATCCTCCGGGTCAACCTGCGTGTGGGTGACCCCTGGGTCTTTCTCGACCTCAGCGACGGGACCAGCATGCCGGCCCTCGGCATCCAGCCCGGAATCGCCAAACAGCAGGCCATCCGCGACGCCCGTGCGCTCCGCGCCCTCGCCGAGAACCACGGCACCGGAACGGACATCGGCTGAGCCCCCTGCCCCGCGCGGCCTCTTCTTGACTACTCTGGGGGCGGCGGTGCCCCTGCGCATCCCGCCCCGCACCAGAGGTCCAGGACGATCGAGACCGGCGGGGCTTTCCTGCGACCCAAGGAGTGACTCCTTCCAGCAATGGACGGACCGTCCGGTAGTACCTGCGCCGCCCCTTCCCCGGAGGCGGCGGCATGACCACCCCCTTGCTGCTTCTGAGCGCGGCATTCCTTCTCATCCTCGCCAACGGATTCTTCGTGGCTGCCGAATTCGGGCTCGTCACGGTGGAGCGGCCGGACGCCGAGCGCGCCGCGGCCGAGGGCGACCGGCGGGCCGGCACCGTCGTCGAAGCCCTGCGTGAACTCTCCTTCCAGCTCTCCGGCACCCAGCTCGGCATCACCATCACCTCACTGGTCGTCGGCATGCTCGCCGAGCCGGCACTCGCCCAGCTGCTGGAGGGCCCCCTCACCGCGACCGGGCTGCCCCACGGCGCCGTACCCGGCGTCAGCGTGGTGATCGGGATGATGGCGGCCTCCGCCGTCCAGATGGTGATCGGCGAACTCGTGCCCAAGAACTGGGCGGTCTCCCGGCCGCTCCAGGTCGCCCGGTTCGTCGCCGGCCCCCAGCACCGGTTCTCCGCGGCCCTGCGCCCGGTGATCACTCTGCTGAACACCGTGGCCAACCGGCTGGTGCGCCTGCTGGGCGTAGAACCCACCGACGAGCTGGCCTCCGCCCGCACCCCCGGGGAGCTGGTCTCCCTGGCCCGCCACTCGGCCGAGGCCGGAACCCTCGAACAGAACACCGCCGATCTCTTCGTGCGGACCCTGTCGCTCGCCGGGCTCACCGCCCAGCACGTCATGACCCCGCGGGTGAAGGTCAGCGCCCTGCAGTCCTCGGCGACCGCGCAGGACGTCCTCAACCTCACCCGCGCCACCGGCCTCTCCCGCTTCCCCGTCTACCGGGAGCGGATCGACGAGGTCGTCGGCATGATCCACCTCAAGGACGCGCTCGCCGTGCCCGCCCAGGACCGGCTGCGCACCCCGGCCGGACGGATCGCCGTGCCTCCGCTGCTGGTCCCGGAGACGCTGCCGGTCGAACAGCTGCTCCAGCGGCTGCGCAACGAGCAGCCGATCGCCGTCGTGGTCGACGAGTACGGCGGCACCGCCGGAGTCGTCACCCTGGAGGACATCATCGAGGAGCTCGTCGGCGAGGTCAGGGACGAGCACGACGCCGAAGGCGCCGACCGGCCCGAACTGGCCGCTGCCGCCCCGGAGGACGGCCACCCGGCCTGGGACGCCGAAGGCAGTTGCCGGGTCCTGGCCCTGCGCCGGATAGGACTCGACGTCCCCGACGGACCGTACGAGACCGTGGCCGGACTCGTCGCCGATCTGCTGGGACGCATCCCCGCCCCCGGCGACCGGGCGGAGCTGCCCGGCTGGCGGATCTCGGTCCGCCAGGTCGGCCACTACCGCGCCGAGAAGGTCCGCTTCGTCCGCACGGCCGAGCCGGCCGTTCCCGGGACCGGGGCCGCCCCGGTGATCCGAGAGGTCCTGGAGGCCGTGCGATGAGCCTGGTCCAACTGCTCTTCGCCGCGCTCCTGGTGCTGGCGAACGGCTTCTTCGTCGGTGCCGAGTTCGCCCTCGTCTCCGTACGGCGCAGCCAGGTCGAGCCGCTCGCGGCGGCAGGCTCGGGCCGTGCCCGCCAGGTGCTGTACGGCCTGGAGAACCTGCCGCAGATGATGGCCGCCGCCCAGTTCGGCATCACCGTCTGCTCACTGACCCTCGGCGCCGTCGCCGAACCGACCGTCGCCCATCTGCTGGAGCCGGTCTTCCAGGCGGTCCACCTGCCCGAGGGCCTGGTCCACCCGCTCGGCTACGTCCTGGCACTCGCCCTCGTGGTCTTCCTCCACCTCGTCATCGGCGAGATGGTCCCGAAGAACCTCGCGATGGCGGCGCCGGAGAAGACCGCGCTCTGGCTCAGTCCCGGCCTCGTCGGCTTCGCCCGGCTCTGCCGCCCGGTCACCGCCGCACTGGGGGCCTGTGCCCGGCTGGTGCTGCGGATCTTCGGTGTCGAACCGAAGGACGAGGTGGAGGCCGTCTTCACCAGCGAGCAGCTCAACCGGCTCGTCGAGGACTCCGGGCAGGCCGGACTGCTGGAGCCGGAGGCGCAGGAGCGGCTGGAGGACGCACTGGAGCTGGGCAGCAGGCCGGTCACCGACGTGCTGCTCCGCCGGGCCTCGCTGGTGACCGTGGACCCGTCCGTCACCCCGCACCGGATCGAGGAGCTGACCGTACGCACCGGCTACTCGCGTTTCCCCGTGTGCGCGGAGGGCGGTGGTCCGTTCATGGGCTATCTGCATGTCAAGGATGTCCTGGACCTGGAGGACGGCGAGCGGGCCGTCCCCCAGCACGTATGGCGCCCGATGGCGACCGTACGGGCCGAGCTGCCCCTGGACGAGGCCCTGACCGTGATGCGCAGGGCGGCCACCCATCTGGCACAGGTCGCCGACGCGTCCGGCCGGATCCTCGGTCTGGTCGCCATGGAGGATGTCCTGGAGATGCTCGTGGGTGAGGTGCGCGACCCGGCCCACCGGGTGGCGGTGCCGCGCCGCGCGGCGGAGCCCGCGAGCACGACGACCGGCTACGGCGAACTCACCGCAGCGGTCCGCTGACCGCGCTGTCCAGGTCAGCCGGAGGGGCTGCCGCCCGGTCCCTCCGGTCACCGGGGCTCACAGGACCGGCGGCTCCTGCGGGCCCCGGTCCACCGGCCCCCGGCCGGACAGCACCTCGCCGTACGCCTGCATCAGGTCCGGCAGCCGCAGGGTCGCCAGATCGTCCCGGCTCGGCACCGCCGCACAGTCGGAGAGCCGCAGATCGCGGTAGGCGCAGCTCTTCTCGTACAGGGTGCGCAGGAACCGTCCGTTGCCCAGTTCGTCGATCCAGCCCTGCTCGACGACATGGCCGCTGATGGAACGCAGCTCGTCCAGGGACTCCTCGTCCCACACGTCGCCGTTCTCCGCCGCCAGCACCTCGCCGATCGAGGTGAGCTCCAGCGGCCGGTAGCTCGGGAAGTCCACCCGGGTGGTGAAGCGCGAGGAGAGCCCCGGATTGGTGGCCAGCAGCCGGTCCATGCCCTCCGGGTAGCCCGCGAGAATGACGACGAGATGGTCCCGGTTGTCCTCCGCGCGCTTGAGGAGAACCTGCAGGGCCTCGTCGCCGTACGCGTCGCCCTTGCTGTAGCCGCTGTTGGCGAGGCTGTACGCCTCGTCGACGAAGAGCACCCCGCCGAGCGCCGAGTCGATCAGCTCATTGGCCTTGACCGCGGTCTGGCCGAGGAACTCTCCCACCAGATCGGCCCGTTGGGCCTCGACCAGATGGTCGCCGCCCAGCAGCCCCAGCGCGTAGAAGACCCGGCCCAGGATGCGGGCCACGGTGGTCTTGCCGGTGCCGGAGGGGCCCGAGAAGACGAAATGGCGCTTGGGTGGCTGCACGGGCAGTCCCTGACCGGCCCTCAGCCGCGCCATGTTCAACTGCGCGGACAGGGCCTTGACCTGGCGCTTGACGGGCTCCAGCCCCACCATTCGCTCCAGCTCGGCCAGCGCCTCGGCGAGCAGCACCGGATCGCTGGGCCCCGCCGGGAACGGCGACGGAGGCTGTCCGGGCACCGCCGCCCTGCGCCGCGTCCCGCCGGACGGCGGTGGCATCCCGAGGCCCGGAGGACCGGGTGTCTCACCGCCGGAGCGCGGCTCCCGGCCGTCCACCGGATCGGTGCCGGGCAGCGGATCCGCGTCCGGCTGCGTCTCCGACACGGTGCTGTCCGTACCGAGCCCGGCCAGCGACACGGTGGCCAGCCCCGCGGCCTCGTCGGAGTCCTCCAGACCGTCGTAGTCCGCGATCGCGGCGAGCCGCGCCGAGGTGTCCATGAAGGCGGGGTCGATGCGGTGCACCGCCCGGTAGAGCGGCAGGGCGGCGGCGCTGCGGCCGGTGCCCTCGTGCGCGCGGGCCAGCCAGTACCGCAGCTCCTTGCGCTGCGGCTGCTCGCTGCGGCAACGCATCAGGGCGGTGGCGAGCAGCGGCTCGGCCTGCCCGTACATCTCCAGGCGCACCCGCGCCATGCCGCCGAAGAGCCCTGCCTCGATGCCGAGCACAGGGTCGTCCGTCAGCTGCTCGGTGTTGCGTACGAGCTGCTCCCAGTCCTTGACCAGATACGAGCGGCAGGCATGCAGGAAACGCACCTGCGGATCCGTGTCCACCGGCGGCAGGCCCGCGAGCGCCCGGTCCAGCTCGGGGACATGGCGGCCGTCCAGCCAGTGCGAGGCGTGCGCGAGCAGCAGATCGCGGGCGCTCTCCAGTACCGGCTGCACCCACCAGCCCAGCCAGTACCAGGAGTTGAGCGTGCGCCGATGGCGGGTGCGCTGTTCGCCGAAGCGCTCGCGATGGCGGTACATGCGCAGCAGCGCCGTCGTCGTGTCGACCCTCAGCGCATGGAGGCCCAGCCAGCCGTCCGCCATGCCGGGGTCGAGACGGACCGCAGCCCTGAACTCCTCTTCGGCCTGCGGATAGGCGCCCATGGTGTAGGCGTCCACGCCACGCAGCCAGGCGAGGTCGGCCGGGGCCTGCGCACCCTGCGTGCCGATGTCCATCTGGTCCCCCACAAACCGTGCCCCCAGGATGTCCCGCCGCACGATTCTGCCCACCGGGGCGCACCGAATCACTTTGCCGCGGACGGGAATTGACCGCACCGAGAGGCATCGTACCTGCGCAGGGAGTGTGCGACTAAGGGCGCCGCAGCAGAAGGGAGACCGTGACCCAGGGTGAGCGGAATGCGTCCAACCGGCACACGGGAGGGGGTGCGAAGGCAGAACGAAGCCCCCGATCACGGGGGAACAATCGGGGGCTTCGTGTCCACAGGGGCTCCGAAAAGCCTCACAATGAGAACGTAAGACCTGTACCGCCCCTGGGTCAAGCAGAGTTGGGGCACTGCCGGGGCGTTTTCCCACCATCAGTACGACGACGAGCAGCGCTCACGTTCGGTGACGGAATTGTTCGTTCCTGATGCTGTTCCGGGTCCCTCGGACAACGCGTAACCCCTCGGCAACTGCCGTACCAGAGTGTGCGCGTGGGGACGTGAAGGATCGGCCGAGAAGTGCTCCGTCTCGGCCGCCGTCCACCCGTCCCAGAAGTCCGAGAGCGCCGGCCCGTCCCTGCGCCGGCCGCGCTCCCAGGACTCCGCGGCGGCGAGGTCCATCCACAACAGCCGGGCCAGCGAGGGCCGCAGCGCCCGGCGGCCGGCCCCGACCCCCTCGATCAGGACCACCGGCGCGGGCTCCAGGGCCCGAGGCGCCCCGAAGCTCCGCACGGTCCAGTCGTACGGTGCGTACCGCGCGCACTCGCCGCGCTCCAGCGGCCCGAGCACCTGCTCCCGCAGCCGTTCCACCCAGGTGAAGAAGGACTCGTGGGTGGCCATGTCATCCAGATGCAGGACCGGGGCGCCGCCGAGCGCGGCGGCCAGGCGGCCGGCGAAGGTGCTCTTCCCCGACCCCGCGTGACCGTCGACCGCGATCAGCCGCACCGGTCCGCAGGACGGGGGCAGGGCGCGCAGCCGTGCGGCGAGGGGCGAGAGCTCGTTCATGCCCACCAGCCTACGAGCCGCTCCGGAGCAGCCGCAGGTCACGCCAGTGGACCAGACCAATATTGGTTTACCGGCGCGAGTCGAATCGCTGGCCGGATCCGGTCAGGACCCGCAATAGTTGGCGCACTGTCGTGCACCTGCAATCCCCAACACCGCTGACGACCGGGGGGCTCGCCCATGAACCGACCGACCTCACGCAGAACTGTGCTGACTGCCGCGCTCGTGGCAGCGGCCACCGCGGGCGCGGTGTCGTCCGCCGGCCCCGCGACCGCCGCCTCCCCGACCCGCGCCCCCTCGGCAACGGGCTCTGCCGTGGACAACAGCTCCTGGCACACCTGTACCGACTGGCGCGCCGGCTCCGGCGCCGGGACACGGGCCGTCGCGGGCCGCCGCCCCGGTCTGGTGATCGGTCACGCCGAGGGGTGCACCGACTACACCGATCCGCACACCGGAACGACCGCCGCCTGGGAGTACGCGACCTGGACCTCGCCGGTCCACCGGTCCACCGTCCCGGCGACCGAGGTGATCGCCTCCTGGAACGCGGACACCCCGGCGGGCACCTGGATCCAGATCGAACTCCAGGGCCGCTACTCGGACGGCACCTCGACGCCCTGGTACGTGATGGGCCGCTGGGCCGCCGGTGACGGCGACGTCCGCCGTACCTCCGTGGACGACCAGAGCGATGGCAAGAGCTCCGTCTGGACCGACACCTTCTCGGTGGACGACCCGGCGAGCGGACTGCGCCTGGTCTCGTACCAGCTGCGGCTCACCCTCCACCGCACCCCGGGCACCCGGCTGACGCCCACCGTCCGGCGGCTCGGCGCGATGGCCTCCGACGTCCCCGACCGCTTCACCGTGCCGGCCAGTACCCCCGGCCTCGCCCGCGAGCTGCGGGTGCCGCGCTACTCGCAGAACATCCACGCGGGCCAGTACCCCGAGTACGACAACGGCGGCGAGGCCTGGTGCAGCCCCACCTCCTCGCAGATGATCATCGAGTACTGGGGACGCCGGCCGACCGCCGAGGACCTCGCCTGGGTCAAGCCCGGCCTGGCCGACCCGCAGGTCTGCCACGCCGCCCGGTTCACCTACGACTACCAGTACGAGGGCTGCGGCAACTGGCCGTTCAACGCCGCCTACGCCGCGACGTACGACGGGATGAGCGCGGCGGTGACCCGGCTGGACTCGCTCACGGACCTGGAGGCGCTGATCCGCGCGGGCATCCCGGTCATCACGTCGCAGTCCTTCCTCAAGGAGGAGCTGACGGGCGCGGGTTACGGGACCTCCGGCCACCTGATGACCGTGATCGGGTTCACCGCGGACGGCGACGTGATCGCGAACGACCCGGCGTCACCGAGCAACGAGGCCGTGCGCCGGGTCTACAAGCGCCGGGAATGGGAGAACATCTGGCTGCGCACCAAGCGCTACGACGCCAACGGCAAGGTCAGGAGCGGTACGGGCGGGGTCTGCTACCTCTACTGGCCCGCTAAGCCGGCACCGAGTCAGCACCGGGTTCTGAAGTCGTTCGGCTTGTTGTGAGCATGTACGGCCCCGCGGCCGTCTCGACGACCTGACGGCAACGCTCCTGGCCGTCCTGCGTGAGATGGCCGTACCGGTCCACCGTGACCTTGATCGAACGATGTCCGAGCCAGCGGGACACCTCGTGGATGGACACACTATTCGTCAGGGCCACGGTGGTCCATTTGTGACGCAAGTCGTGCGGGTCGTATGCGGGCAGATCGAGCCGCCTGATGGCGCGGTCCCACGACTTGCGCAGGAGATCGGGATACGGCAATCCGTCGCTTGCGTTGCAGATCGGAAGCCGATCGATGAACGGTTCAAGGGAAGCAGGCACGGGTATGTCCCGCCATTCGCCTTCTTTTCGATGCTTCAGTGGGGCGTATTTCGGTGCATACTTTCCGGAGGTATCTTTGTAGCGAATTGCTTGCCGTCGGATCCTCGGTGTGCCGTTATGAATATCTTCCGGGAAGACTCCCAGAGATTCACCGATGCGAAGTCCGCAGCATGTCATGAGTCATATCGCCGGAGACAGGCGAGGGCCGATCTCCTTGGCGATGGCAGTTATCCGCCGATGTCCCGCCCGGCCGCGGATACGCACGGCTCGGCACCGGCCCGGTGGCAGCCTGCCGGCAGGGCTGACCCTCAACCAGGACACCGGAGGCATCACAGGTGTGCCGACCGCCGCCGGTGCCCGCCGGTTCACCGTCACCGCGCGCAACAGTGGCGGCGTGGCCGATGCCCGGATCACCTATCGGCTGATGACCGCAGCACGCTGAACACGTCCCCGGCGGCTCGTCGTTCGCTACGAGCCGCCGGAGGATTGAAGGGCCGCAGCGGCCCCCCACAGCAGCGTCTGCGCCTCCGCGCCCGACGCGACGTCCGGGCCGACGACTTCGAGCGGTGTGTACGTCCCCTGCGGAACGACCTTCACCTCGAAGGTCGCCCTGGCGCCGCGGAACACGAGCACCCGCCGGTCGCGCCGCGAGACCCGCACCTGCTCGGGGTTTCCTGGGTGCCGTCCGTCGGTACGACGGACACCAGGGGAGTGGCTCTGCCGTCCGCGGCGTAGTCGGTTCCGTTGCGCAGATCCACCAGGCCCGAGCACTCGCCCGGCCTCGTCGAGCCCTGTCGCCAGGAACCCAGCCCTGATCCACAGTGATGTGGATTCCTGCGCGGCGGACGCCGGTTCGGCCGGTGCGAGCGGAGTGCCGACGGGACCGGGGACGACTGCCGGGGTGGTCAGCGCACCCGGAGCGCCTCGCGGATCGTGGTGAACAGGTCGGTCCGGTCGGTGACGCCCAGCACCCGGCAGGCCTGCCGGAACATGGCATGAGGAGCCGGTCGGCCCGCCCGGCCGGCGCGGGTGTCCCCGCACGGCAGCGGGCCCCGGTGGAACCGAATCCGCCGGGGCCCGCTGCCCGGTGCCTGCGACCGGTGGCCGGTGTCAGTCCGTGCCGGACTCCATCGCGGCGCGGTCCAGCATCGTCTCCTCGTCGGCGGCCTCGCCGCGCGAGGCGATCGCCTGGGCGCCGCCCTGGTCCATGGCGCCGATCAGGCCGGTCGAGGCGGCCTGTGCGGCGCCGATCGGCGTCGGGTGGCCCGTGCCGACCAGACCGAGGCCCGCGTACTGCTCCAGCCGCGCACGCGAGTCGGCGATGTCCAGGTTCCGCATGGTGAGCTGGCCGATCCGGTCGACCGGGCCGAACGCCGAGTCCTCGGTGCGCTCCATGGAGAGCTTGTCCGGGTGGTAGCTGAACGCCGGGCCCGTGGTGTCGAGGATCGAGTAGTCCTCGCCACGCCGCAGCCGCAGTGTCACCTCGCCGGTGACGGCCGCGCCGACCCAGCGCTGGAGCGACTCACGGATCATCAGCGCCTGCGGGTCCAGCCAGCGGCCCTCGTACATCAGCCGGCCGAGCCGCCGGCCCTCGTTGTGGTACGCGGCCAAGGTGTCCTCGTTGTGGATCGCGTTGACCAGGCGCTCGTAGGCGATGTACAGCAGCGCCATTCCGGGTGCCTCGTAGATGCCGCGGCTCTTGGCCTCGATGATCCGGTTCTCGATCTGGTCGGACATGCCGAGACCGTGGCGGCCACCGATCGCGTTGGCCTCCATCACGAGGTCGACGGGGGAGGCGAACTCCTTGCCGTTGACGGTGACCGGGCGGCCCTGGTCGAAGCCGATCGTCACGTCCTCCGTGGCGATCTCCACCGACGGGTCCCAGAACCGCACGCCCATGATCGGGGCTACCGTCTCGACGCCGGTGTCCAGGTGCTCCAGGGTCTTGGCCTCGTGCGTGGCGCCCCAGATGTTGGCGTCCGTGGAGTACGCCTTCTCCGTCGAGTCCCGGTACGGCAGCCCGTGCGCCAGCAGCCACTCGGACATCTCCTTGCGGCCGCCGAGCTCCGTGACGAAGTCCGCGTCCAGCCAGGGCTTGTAGATCCGCAGGTGAGGATTGGCGAGCAGCCCGTACCGGTAGAACCGCTCGATGTCGTTGCCCTTGAACGTGGAGCCGTCGCCCCAGATCTGCACCCCGTCCTCGAGCATGGCCCGCACCAGCAGCGTGCCGGTCACGGCACGGCCCAGCGGCGTGGTGTTGAAGTACGGGCGCCCGCCAGACCGGATGTGGAACGCGCCGCAGGCGAGCGCCGCCAGCCCTTCCTCGACCAGCGCGGCACGGCAGTCGACGAGCCGGGTGATCTCGGCGCCGTACGCGGAGGCGCGGCCGGGCACGGACGCGATGTCGGGCTCGTCGTACTGGCCGATGTCGGCGGTGTACGTGCAGGGCACGGCGCCCTTGTCGCGCATCCAGGCGACGGCTACGGAGGTGTCGAGCCCGCCGGAGAAGGCGATGCCGACGCGCTCGCCGGTGGGGAGGGAGGTGAGGACTTTGGACATGGCAAGACTATGCATCACTTCGCATGATCATGCAACATGGCGCCCCCGTGAAACACCGAGCGGCCGGGCGGATCGCCCGGCCGCTCGGCCTCGAACCGGTGTTCCGGGGGAGCGGAGGGTCCTCGGTCGACGGCCTTGATCGGCTCCCCGTCGGAGGTGTCGCCGCTGAGCTCCCGGAAGAAGGTGCCGCCGAGACCTTGCTGGTTCTTCCAGGTCATCTTGGTGGCGATGACGGCCGGGGTGTCGTAGCTCCACCAGGTGGTGCCGTAGTGGGCGTAGGCGGTGCCGGTGGCGGGGTAGCTGTTCTGTGGATGGACCAGGCCGGTCGGGTCAATGGTTCGGACCAACTCCGTTGATCGTTGTGCCCGATGCGGAGTCGCCCGGTCACCCCGTGACGGATATCGTCCGATCGGGCATACTCAAGCCGCCACAGCCGCTGGCCAGCAGCTCTCGTAATCCGAGAGGGCCGACGTCGGCTGAACAGCAGTGCTCTTCCGGGCTCCGCCCGGAAGCCCCCGGCGGCGCCGCCCACACCCCTCGCGCGCGACCGTCGCAACGCCCGACAGGGAGGAGAGCGCCGTCATGACCGACCGTGCTTCGCAATTGGTGGAACGCCGTCTGCCCACCGAGGAGTCCAGGCAACTCGTCGCGCTCGTACGCGACATCGCCCAGCGCGAGATCGCGCCCGGGGCGGCCGAGGAGGAGGAAGCGGGCCGGTTCCCGCGCGAAGTTTTCACCCTGCTCTCCGACTCCGGACTGCTGGGACTGCCCTACGACTCCGCATACGGCGGTGGCGACCAGCCGTACGAGGTCTACCTCCAGGTCCTCGAAGAGCTCGCGGCCGCCCGGCTCACCGTCGGCCTCGGTGTCAGCGTCCATTCCCTCGCCTGCCACGCGGTCGCCGGATACGGCACCAAGGAGCAGCGGGCCGAACACCTCCCGGCGATGCTGGGAGGCGGCCTGCTGGGCGCCTACTGCCTCTCCGAGCCCGCCGCGGGCTCGGATGCCGCCTCGCTCCGTACGAAGGCCGTACGCGACGGCGACGACTGGGTCCTCACCGGCACCAAGGCATGGATCACCCACGGCGGCATCGCCGACTTCTACACGGTCCTGGCCCGCACCGGGGTCGAGGGCGCCCGCGGCATCACCGCGTTCCTGGTCCCCGGCGACGCCGAGGGGCTCGATGCGGCCGCCCCCGAGAAGAAGATGGGCATGAAGGGCTCGCCCACCGCCCAGTTGAACTTCGACGGCGTACGGGTCTCCGACACGCGCCGGATCGGCGAGGAGGGCCAGGGTTTCGCGATCGCCCTGTCCGCACTCGACTCCGGGCGGCTGGGCATCGCCGCCTGTGCGATCGGCGTCGCCCAGGCCGCCCTGAGCGAGGCCGTCGGCTACGCCTCCGGGCGGCAGCAATTCGGCCGCCCCATCGCGGACTTCCAGGGGCTGCGCTTCATGCTCGCCGACATGGCCACCCAGATCGAGGCGGGCCGCGCGCTCTACCTGGAGGCCGCCCGGCTCCGCGACGAGGGCAAGCCCTTCTCGCGTCAGGCGGCCATGGCCAAGCTGTTCTGCACGGACACGGCAATGCGGGTCACCGTCGACGCCGTCCAGGTGCTCGGCGGATACGGCTACACCCTCGACTTCCCTGTCGAGCGGCTGATGCGCGAGGCCAAGGTGCTGCAGATCGTCGAGGGCACCAATCAGATCCAGCGGATGGTCATCGCGCGCCACCTCGCAGGTCCTGAGACGCGCTGACCCGCAGCGGCCGGTCCGACCACACGGGCATCGCCATGATCCGGTTCCACTCCTGGTCATGGCGGCCCGGCAGGGTCCGGTCGGCGCTCTCCCAACGGCGCAGCAGAGCCCGGTAGATGGGCGGATCGGTGGAGTGCGGCACCGGTCGCGGCACCGAACGGGGAGATACGGGCTGGGGCACCGGCTGCGAACCGGGCTGCGGAACCGATTCTTCGGCGATAGGAGCGGCGAGGCGGCGGCGGCCGGGACCGGCCGTTGAGTGCAGCAGGGTCATGCCTTCCCAACGGCGTCGGGCGGGCCCTGGTCACTGTCCGGCCGAATCGAGAGCCCGTTCGCCTGATTTCCGGGCCGCAGGAGGTCCTCACCGCGGGCACCACGTCGGCCGGGCCGTCGTGGTGCGGGCGCAGATGTGCTGTGGGGCCCGGATGCGTGTCCTGGGCCGGCCCCGCGCCGGACGCGGGAGCAGCTGTCAGGCGGCGTCGCGCCGCATTCGCAGCGGGCGCGAGCCGGGGCCGCCGGCGTGCGAGAACGGCTGCATTCTCCAGTCGAGCCCCTGAGGGAGCGTCAACAGCAGGCCCGTCTCCTGCTCCTGGGCGTCGAGCGAATCGTCGGCGGGCCGCGACTGCGACGCCGCGCGACCCGTACCGGCGCAGACGGTCAGCACGAACGGATTCCACGGCGTCGGGCACAGCGCGTGCTCCGGCAGCACCTCCTCGCCCGCCAGCAGCGCGATCGGCTGCGCGCAGTCCGGGCAGATCACCCGGTACATCTCCAAGGTGTCGTACGCCTCGGGAGCGGTGTCCTCGACGGGATCGACGGGCTCCGGTTCGGTGCGTCCGGTGAGCTTCAGGCTCTGCATGGGAAATTCCCCCCTCAGGTGGGCCGACCAGGCGACAGGGCCTCGACCACAGCAAGCACTTCCCGTCGCGCACCGGCCGTAACCGCCAGGTGGCCGGCCATCCACCTGTAAACCTGTGGCATTCGTCACATGTTCGCCGCGGGAGCCCCTTCCGGAGCCCCTGCCGCTGTGCCTGGAGGGACCCGGGGCAATAGGTTGATCCGTATGGAGGAGTTGGACCGACAGATCGTGGAGTTGCTCGTCAAGGACGGGCGGATGAGCTACACCGACCTGGGCAAGGCCACGGGCCTGTCCACATCGGCCGTTCATCAGCGTGTCCGCAGGCTGGAGCAGCGCGGGGTGATCCGGGGCTACGCCGCGGTCGTCGACCCCGAGGCCGTCGGCCTGCCGCTCACCGCGTTCATCTCGGTGAAACCCTTCGACCCGAGCGCGCCGGACGACATCGCCGATCGGCTCGCGGACGTCCCGGAGCTGGAGGCGTGCCACAGCGTCGCGGGTGACGAGAACTACATCCTCAAGGTCCGCGTCGCCACGCCGCTCGAGCTGGAGCACCTGCTCACCCGGATCCGCTCACTGGCCGGTGTCTCCACCCGGACCACGGTCGTGCTGTCCACGCCGTACGAGGCCAGGCCGCCGCGGATCTGAGGGGGCCGGGGGCCGCGCGGATCCCGGCAGGCGCGAGACTGGTCCCATGACCGAGAGCGCCGCCCCTCAGAGCGAACACCGCACCGTGCTGCTGCGCGGTGGAGACGTCCACAGCCCCGCCGACCCCTTCGCCACCGCCATGGTGGTCGAACGCGGCCATGTCGCCTGGGTGGGCTCGGAAGGGGCCGCCGACGCCTTCGCGAGCGGTGTCGACGAGGTGATCGACCTCGAAGGTGCGCTGGTCACCCCCGCGTTCACCGACGCCCACGTCCACACCACGTCGACCGGCCTGGCCCTCACCGGCCTCGACCTGTCCGGCGCCCGGACCCTCGACGAGGCGCTCGGCCTGCTGCGCGCTTACGTGGTCGCCCACCCCGAGGACCGGGTCGTCCTCGGCCACGGCTGGGACGCCACACGCTGGCCGGAACAGCGCCCCCCGTCGCGTGGCGAGCTCGACTCGGCGGCCGGCGGACGGCCGGTCTACCTGCCCCGGATCGATGTGCACTCCGCGGTCGTCACCACCGCCCTGCTCGACCTGGTCCCCGGCGTCACCGGGCTGACCGGCTACCACCCCGAGGCCCCGCTGACCGGCGCCGCCCACCACGCGGTCCGCTCCGCGGCCCACGGCGCCGTCTCGCCGCGGCAGCGTGCCGACGCCCAGCGCGCCGCCCTGCGGCACGCCGTGTCGCTCGGCATCGGCACCGTCCACGAGTGCGGCGGCCCCGACATCTCCGACGAGGAGGACTTCGCCGGACTGCTGAAGCTGGCCGCCGCGGAGAGCGGGCCGCGGGTCTTCGGCTACTGGGCCGAGCGGGTCGCCGACGAGAAGGACGCCCGGCGGATCAGGGAACTCGGCGCCGTCGGAGCTGCCGGGGACCTCTTCGTGGACGGCTCGCTCGGCTCGCACACTGCCTGCCTGCACGAGTCGTACGCCGACGGCCCGGCCGGACACCTGGGCACCGCCCACCTGGACGCGGCGCAGATCGCCGCCCATGTCACCGCGTGCACCGAGGCGGGACTGCAGGCCGGCTTCCACGCCATCGGGGACGCCGCGGTCTCCGCAGTGGTGGAGGGAGTCCGGGCCGCCGCCGAGACGCTCGGCCTGTCCCGGATCCGGGGCGCCCGGCACCGGGTCGAGCACGCCGAGATGCTCACCCCCGAGACCGTCGCCGCGTTCGCGGAGCTGGGTCTGACCGCGTCCGTCCAGCCCGCCTTCGACGCGGCCTGGGGCGGCGAGGAGGGCATGTACGCACAGCGGCTCGGCGTCGAGCGGGCCAGGACCCTCAACCCGTACGCGGCGCTCCTGCGGGCCGGCGTGCCCCTGGCCTTCGGCTCCGACAGCCCGGTGACCCCGCTCGACCCCTGGGGCACCGTAAGGGCCGCCGCCTTCCATCGCACGTCCGAACACCGGATCTCCGTACGGGCGGGCTTCACCGCCCACACCCGGGGCGGCTGGCGGGCCGTCGGCCGCGACGACGCGGGGATCCTGGTGCCCGGTGCCCCGGCCGACTACGCGGTCTGGCGCACCGCTGACCTGGTGGTCCAGGCCCCGGACGACCGGGTCGCCCGCTGGTCGACCGACCCTCGTTCGGGAACGCCCGGCCTGCCCGACCTCACCCCCGGCGGCGAGCTTCCGGTCTGTCTGAGGACCGTGGTCTTCGGACAAACTGTCTATGCACGGCCGAACGAGTGACGTGTGGACATCTCGCATCGTCACCGATAGTGGTCCTCGCTCCGCCGCGACCTGCGGATCTTCGCTACTGACCAGGCAAGTTTCGTAAATATCGCAGGTCAGACGGCTATTGACAGAACGCGCCCACCGGCCGGTAGGTTCGGCCGAGTCCACCACAGGACGTCCGACCGGTTGAACCTCCACGCAGTCGTCGAACGCCGCTGGGTCATGGGGTGGTGTGCCCGCACCGGCACACCACCACTGACAGCCAGGTTCAGCGCCCGCGCCTCGGGGCGAGGGAAGGTTTCATCCGGACGGCGGTGCGACCCGGGTGGGGCCCGGACGTTCAGTAGACAACGGCTCTAGGTCGACCCGCAGCCAGCGGGTCCCAGGCCGGCCCGAAGGGCGCTGGGCCCCCATCCGTAGTGCCGCCCGCCTGCGCACCCGGGCTTCTGTCCGTACTTCCGTCCTTCTGTCCCCGGCACCCGCCTGCCCCGCCCGACCGTGTCGGCTAGGGGCCCCCGCCCGCTGGATATGGTGTGCACCTGCGTACGGACTTAAGGGGCAGTAAGTGAACGACGGCGGTCAGCGGCGGTACGGCCCGCTCGGCAGAATCCTGGTGATCATTCCGACCTACAACGAGGCCGAGAACATCAAGCCGATCGTCAGCCGGGTGCGCGCCGCTGTGCCGGACGCCGACATCCTGGTCGCCGACGACAACAGCCCGGACGGCACCGGCAAGATCGCCGACGAGATCGCTTCCGCGGACAGCCAGGTCCAGGTGCTGCACCGCAAGGGCAAGGAGGGACTCGGCGCGGCTTATCTCGCGGGCTTCCGCTGGGGCACCGAGCACGGCTACGGCGTGCTCGTGGAGATGGACGCCGACGGCTCCCACCAGCCCGAGGAACTGCCCCGGCTGCTCACCGCGCTCAAGGGCGCCGATCTGGTGCTCGGCTCCCGCTGGGTGCCGGGCGGGCGCGTGGTCAACTGGCCGAAGTCCCGCGAAATGATCTCCCGGGGCGGCAGCACCTACTCCCGGCTCCTGCTCGGGCTGCGGACCAGGGACGTCACCGGCGGCTACCGGGCCTTCCGCGTCGAGACCCTGGACGGCATCGGCCTCGACCAGGTCGCCTCCCAGGGCTACTGCTTCCAGGTCGACCTGGCCCGCCGGGCCGTGGAGGCCGGCTATCACGTCGTCGAGGTCCCGATCACCTTCGTCGACCGGGAGATCGGCGACTCGAAGATGAGCCGCGACATCCTGGTCGAGGCGCTCTGGCGGGTCACCTCCTGGGGCGTCACCTCCCGTACGAACCGGGTCCTGGGCCGCAAGGCGCTCTGATCCGCTGTGCCCGCCGCCCTCGGCGGCGGGCATCGGGGCAGTGGCCCGTGATCACCCCCTTGTGCCGTTCGCGCGGCCGTACGGGCACACTGGGGACCATGACGACCGGCACACCGCCCCCGACCGCCCCCAAGCGCTCCCGCGCCCTTACTCTCGTCCCTCTCGCCATCGCCGCCTGGGCGGTGCTGGAGATCTGGCTGCTCACCGTCGTTGCCGACGCGGCGGGCGGGTTCACCGTGCTGCTGCTCCTGGCGGCGGGCATCGTGCTCGGGGCCGCCGTGATGAAGCGGGCCGGCCGCCGGGCCTTCCGCAACCTCACCGAGACCCTCCAGCAGATGCCGGGGCAGCCCGGGGCGGCCGCCGCCCCGTCGGCCACCGGCTCGGGCGGCGAGGGCAACGGCTTTCTCATGCTCGGCGGGCTGCTGCTGATGATCCCGGGGATCGTCTCGGACGTTGCGGGGCTTGTGCTGCTGCTGCCGCCGGTCCGTTCGTGGCTCGGCCGGTACGCGGAGCGGTCGCTGGAGCGCCGGATGAGGCGTGCCGCGAACCCCGGCAGTCTCTCCGACGCCTTCCAGCAGGCCCGCATTCACCGTCCGGACGGAAAGATCGTGCAGGGCGAGGTCATCCGCGAGGAGGGTGCACAGCCCGGCGCACGGCCCGACGAGGGCCCCCGGCCGCCGCTGACCCCCTGAGCGGCCGGGAGCGTCCATCGCCTATGGCAAGTCCCGCCTGGCCGGGAACGCAAAGTCCCGCCTGGTCCGGGGCGTCCGGTGCGCACGCTCGCCGCGTTGTCGGTGCAGCCCGCTGCGCTCGCCTCTCTCCGCCTTTTGCGATCGCACGCACCGGATGCCCCCGGCCCCGCCCTCCGGGCGGACGACGCTGCTTTCGAAACACGCCCCAGGCGACGGAGCATGCCACGACAGAGCCGCGGGCCGTGACACACAGTCGGTGTCACCAAGAGTGGCAGGGACAGGGCGATGAGCAGTCCGGCGACGGTGAAGGCGGCTGCGGGTCCGCCCA